>JAGHDR010000056.1 GCA_021159825.1 Deltaproteobacteria bacterium
AAAAAGGGCGCAAATGAGCATTTTGAAAGGTTCAGGGTTCAATAAACGAATTGCATTTCTTAGGTGTTATAATTTTTTATTCACCACGAATGTTTCATCCCCTTTTTCGAAAAAGTTGATGATCTGTGTGACAGCCGCCACGCCGGCATTAACATTGGCTTCGGCGGTCTGGGCACCCATCTTCTTGGCGGTAAAAAACGCCCGATCCCCGCAAGTGATGCAAATTTCGTCTTTGCAATCCGGGGTCAGATCCGATCCGTAGCAGAAATCCGGTCTCTCGGAAAACATTTTTTTCAAACCGTCCTCATCGATAACTTCTTTTCGGGCCGTGTTGATGAGGGACGCACCCTCTTTCATTTTCGAAAGCAGTTCGAAATTAATGGAGTTGACGGTTTCTGCATTCCCCGGAATGTGAAGGCTGATAAAATCACAGGTGGAATAGAGTTCTTCCTTTGAATCCACCGGTTTAACCCCGTCATTTTCCATGATGCTTTTGTCCACAAAAGGGTCATGGGCGTAAACATCCATGCCGAACCCCTTGCCCAAACGCGCCACGCATTTTCCGGCGTTGCCATAGGCGTGAATGCCGATGGATTTCCCCCTCAATTCCGTACCGGGCTTGCCGACATACTGGTGTCGAACCAGGTTGAGCATCATGCCGAAGACCAGCTCAGACACCGCATTGCTGTTCTGCCCCGGTGTATTCATAACGCAAATGCCTTTTTCGGTGGCCGCTTCACAGTCGATATTGTCGTAGCCAGCCCCGCCGCGCACCACCACTTTCAGGTTCCCGGCGGCTTCCAGAACTTCCCGGGTGGCTTTGTCGCTACGGATAATAAGCCCATCCACATCTTTTACGGCATTCAGCAAATCCTGCTTATCCGTATAGTTTTCAAGCAAACGCAGTTCAAAATCCGGATTTTTCGTAACCACCTCTTTCATGCGGTCCACAGCGGCTTTGGCAAAAGGCTTTTCGGTAGCAACCAGTATCACTTTTGGCATTTCAAAACTCCCTAATCTTTAGAATTAAACAATCGGTTTCGGATAAACCAAAAAGTCAGCTCATCCAAACATGCTAAAACAAACAAATCATTCCGGAACGGCTTAAGTCTGTGCTGCTCCGGAAGGGCCGCATGCTACACCTGTCGATGGATTCAATCAAGCAATAATTTATGTCCTTCAGTTCCAGGCCCCCGGCAGGATAGTGAAATTGCTGAACGACACCTCAACCGAGCTTGGGCCAGTCGTTCAATGGAGGCAATCACCTGTTCAAACTGAGCCTATTTACCGGATTGACAAACTTATATTATAAGTTTAATATCTTGTCATGAAACAGATTGAATGGAAGCCGAAGGCCCTTCGGCAATTTCGAAAAATCAAGAATCAGAAAACAAGAGAAACCATTTATGATGCGGTCACGGGCCTGAAAAAGTTTCCTGACTGCTCGAACGTCAAAAAACTAAAAAACCGCACTGAATATCGCCTTCGTGTCGGAAAATGGCGTGTGTTCTTCACCGATTCGTTGACAATCTTGTATATTGAAGAGGTAAAAAAAAGAAATGAGCACACTTACTAATGTTCAGTTTATTGAACAAAACGGAAAACCCGCTTTTGCGGTCATCCCTTATGAAGAATATCTCAGACTCCTGCCGCCGGAAGATGTTGCGATTCCCCATGAAGTGGTCGGCCTCGTTGTGAGAGGCGGCATGAACCTCGTCAAGGCATGGCGCACGTACCTGGAGCTCACTCAGGTACAGGTCGCCAAAAAAGCCGGGATGAGTCAGGCAGCTCTTTCACAGATGGAAAAAGGTGAAAAAAACCTAAGGACAAAAACGCTTAAAAAGCTTGCAGCCGCAATGGGGCTGGACGTGGAACAGATCCGGGATTAAAATTTTCCCCTCGTTTCCAAACAGAGCCTTTCCCCGGTTTTACCCCATAAAAGGTTCTGCAACTTGACACCCGGCTCCCACTCTTTTAAACTGATTTTCAACATATACTGTCAAAACCTCTCAATATTAAGGAGAAGCTGTGAAAGGAAAAAAAGTCCTGGTGGGGGTCACCGGCGGGATCGCCGCCTATAAAGCAGCGGAACTGGTGCGGCTTCTGATCAAAGCGGATCTTCGAGTGGAAGTGGCCATGACCCGGAGCGCCACCCGGTTTGTGACGCCGCTCACTTTTGAGACCCTTTCCGGAAACAAGGTGATCGCCGGCATGTTTGACAGGGAAGATATGGCCATGGATCATATCCGATGCGGCCAGGATGCGGACCTCATCATCATTGCACCTGCCACCGCCAACATCGTTGGAAAGATCGCCCACGGCATCGGTGATGATTTTCTGTCCACCTGCATGCTGGCCGCCACCGCCAAGGCCCTTATTTGCCCAGCCATGAACGATCATATGTTCCTGAACCCGGCGGTACAGGATAACCTGGCGCTACTTCAAAAAAGGGGCTTTTTTATCATGGCCCCCGAAAGCGGTGAACTGGCGTGCGGGACCGACGGACCCGGACGTCTGCCCGACCCTTCGGATATTCTAGAACAGTCCCTGATCCTCCTGTCGAAGCGGGATCTTGAAGGCTGCAAAATCCTGGTAACCGCAGGTCCCACAACGGAATATATCGATCCGGTCAGGTACATCACCAACCGATCTTCCGGGAAAATGGGTTACGCCCTGGCCCGGGCCGCCCTTCGAAGGGGTGCGGAGGTGGTTCTCGTCAGCGGCCCCACGACCATCAAACCGCCCCCCGGCATCGTCTTCCGCCCCGTCAAAACAGCCGAAGACATGCGGCGGGCTGTTTTTGAGCATCGAAACGGTTGTCATATGATCATCAAGGCCGCAGCTGTTTCCGACTACCGGCCAAAGGAGACCGCCGACCAGAAAGTGAAAAAAGGGACGGAATCTTTTTCCCTCGACATGGTCAAGAACCCGGACATTTTGGCCTTGTTGGGAGAAACGAAAAAAGCTCACCCCTGCATACTGGTGGGGTTTGCCGCGGAAACCGAAGCCCTCGTTAAAAACGCCCGGAAAAAGATCAACGCCAAGAATCTGGACATGATCGTGGCAAACGATGTTTCCAGAAAGGACGCGGGGTTTCAAACCGACACCAACGCGGTCAAAATCATCTATGCGGACGGCCGTGTGGAGGATTCCCCGCTCATGGGAAAAATCGATGTGGCGCATCTGATCCTGGACAGGGCCAAAGCGCTGAAGGATGAAAGCCCGTGAACGCCGGCAAAGAACTCAAAGAGATCTTTTTTGCAACCAAACGCTTGATTTCGGCCTGTGAAGAGATGGGACTTGAACCGCCCATGCTGCCTGAAGGGGCTCTGGAATTCACGGAAAGACCGGTTTTAAGAAAACCCGCCCCGCCCTCGGCGCAGTCCATGAACCCGGAGAAATCAGCCCCGGAGACCCTGAAAAACAAGCCCCCTTCATCCCCATTCGATTCCCTGGAAGACCTCAGAAAACATATGGGGGACTGTCGGCGGTGCGACCTTCACAACGGCCGGAAACACATGGTTTTCGGAGAAGGGAATCCAAAGGCAAGACTCGTTTTTGTGGGAGAAGGGCCGGGGGTTGATGAAGACCGTGAAGGAAGACCCTTTGTGGGAAAATCAGGACAACTGCTCACCCGGATTATTGAAAACGGCATGGGGCTCACCAGGGATGCAGTTTACATCTGCAACGTGGTCAAATGCCGCCCCCCGGGCAACCGCGATCCCAAGCCTGATGAAATCAGTGTCTGCCTTCCTTTCCTCAAAGCGCAGCTCAGCATCATTGGGCCTGAAGCCATCTGCGCTCTGGGCCGGGTCGCCTGCCAGGCCCTTATGGGGGGTGATTTCAAGATTACACGCCACAGGGGGAAATGGCGCACTTACGAGGGAATCCCCCTCATGCCCACATTTCATCCGGCTTATCTTTTGAGAAATGCGGCGGCCAAACGACCGGTGTGGGACGATGTCAAAAGCATTATGGGCAAACTGGGGCTGGAGGTGACACAAAATGGCTGATATATCCTTAAGAAAACCCGTACTTCTTTGTCTCTCTGCATTGTTCTTTTTTCTCATCTTACCCGCTTCCATCGCCCATTGTGAAAAATCAGACGCCTATTCTGAAAAATCCAATCCGGGGTCGGTCTTTGTCATCGAACTGGAAGGTCCCATCAATCCCGCCACAGCGGAGTTTGTTTTGCGCGGCCTTAAAAAGGCAAAGAACCAGGGAGCGACCCTGGCCATTATCCGGATGGATACACCCGGGGGTTTGGCTTCATCCATGCGAACCATTGTGAAAGCCATATTGAATTCTCCCGTTCCCGTGGTGGCTTACGTGGGGCCTCGTGGCGCGGGGGCGGCATCCGCCGGCGTAATGGTAACGGTGGCCGGGCATGTGGCCGCCATGGCCCGGGGAACCAACATCGGCGCTGCCCATCCGGTCGGCGCCGGCGGCAAGGATATCGGGGGAACCATGAGCGAAAAGGTGGTCAATGACATGGCCTCCTATGCCCGGGGCATTGCCGAACAGAAGGGAAGAAACGGTCAATGGGTGGAAAAAGCCATACGAGAAAGCGTCTCCATTACCGCCGAAGAAGCCCGAGACAAAAAGGTGGTGGACCTGGTGGTGGACGACTTGGACGATCTTCTCAATTCCCTTGACGGACGGGTGATTGATCTCCCTTCCGGGAAAACCACCCTCAAGACCACAGGACTCAGAAAAATCCATTACAAACCGGATCTGCGGGATAAGGTCCTCAAAATCATCAGCGATCCCAATATTGCCTACATCCTCATGATGATCGGTCTGGCGGGTCTGTACTTCGAACTGTCCAACCCAAGCGCCATTTTCCCGGGCGTCATCGGCGCCATCAGTTTGATTTTGGCCTTTTTCTCTTTTCAGACCCTTCCCGTGAACTACGCCGGTGTGGTCCTCATCTTTCTGGCCATCGTCTTTTTCATTGCGGAAGTCAAAGTGGCAAGCTATGGTATTTTGTCCATCGGAGGCCTGATCGCCCTGACCCTGGGCTCCCTCATGCTCTTTGAGAACATGCGGGTTTCCCTGAAGCTCATGATGCCCACCATTGTTCTGGTGGGTGGGTTTTTCGTTATCGTGGCGGGTGTCGCATTTCGGGCCCTTCGCAGAAAGCCAACGGGCGGGGCGGACGGCATCCTGGGAGAGACCGGTGTGGCCAGGGAATTGATTGAACCCGAAGGTCTGGTCTTTGTGCATGGTGAAACCTGGCGGGCATTTTCAGAGGAGCGGATTGAACCCGGTGAAGCGGTTGAAGTCGTCAGCATCAACGGCCTGCTCCTGAATGTGCGAAAGGTGGCGGAACTGAACCCTTAACAATTTAGGAGGAAAATCATGTTCTATATCGTAGCAGTGGTACTGATCGGCCTCTTTCTGGCAAGCGCTATCCGGGTTCTGAAGGAATACGAACGCGGTGTGATCTTTCGGCTCGGCCGTTTGATCAAAACCAAGGGCCCCGGCCTGATTATCCTGATTCCCGTCATCGACAAGATGGTCAAGGTAAGTCTTCGGCTCGTGGCCATGGACGTACCGAGTCAGGATGTCATCACAAGGGACAATGTCTCCATCAAGGTGAACGCCGTGGTTTATTTCCGGGTCATGGATCCAAACAACGCCACGGTTGAGGTGGAAAATTTCCTCTTTGCCACATCACAGCTGGCGCAAACCACGCTTCGAAGTGTATGCGGCCAGGTGGAATTGGACGAAATCCTGGCGGAACGGGATAAAATCAACACCCAGCTTCAGAATATTCTGGACAAACACACGGATCCCTGGGGCATCAAGGTGTCCACCGTGGAAGTCAAACACATTGACCTTCCCCAGGAAATGCAGCGGGCCATGGCCAGGCAGGCCGAAGCCGAACGGGAACGACGGGCCAAGGTTATTAACGCGGAAGGGGAATACCAGGCCGCCAACCGGCTGGCGGATGCTGCGGAGATTATTCAGAAATATCCCGAAGCGCTTCAATTGAGGTATCTGCAAACCGTGAAAGAAATATCCGCGGAAAGCAATTCCACCACCCTTTTCCCCATCCCCATCGATCTCTTGACGCCCTTTATCAAAAAAGTGCAGGAAAAAGGATGACGGCGTGTTGCATTTTTCACGCCGGATGTGCTAAAAGGTTCCGTCGCTAGGCTAAAATTGGGTTATCAGGTTAAATAAATTAGGAGAGACGGAAAAATGGCAGAAGAGACTAAAGAACAAACCAAACCCACAGCGCCGGAATTCGAGAAACCTCTGACCAAGATGACGGTGGTGGAATTAAAAGAGGTGGCCAAGGAAATTCCCGGTGCCGTCGGGGTAACCGCCATGGAAAAAGCGGATTTGCTTTCCCTCATCAAAGAATATTACGGCCTTGAAGATGATGCTGTTGAAAAAAAGAAAAAAGTCAAGAAAGTCAAAGCCAAGGCAAGCGTCAAGGAGTTGAAGGTTAAAAGTATCGAGTTGAGGTGCAAGAAAACAGAAGTCCGTAAAGCAGGCGACCCCAAGCAGATCAACATCCTTCGTAGGCGGCTCAATCGCCTGAAAAAGCAGACCCGAAAGGTCGCCACGGGCTGATATTCACCGGTATTGAGCGGACGACGGGGTTTTTTGAGCCCTCGTCTGCTTTTTTCTGAGGCCCGCTTTTTTGAGGCCCGCTTTTCTTGAGGTGGCTCCTTTGCCTAAAACCGTGGCAATTGTACCCGCTGCCGGCGCCGGGGTTCGGATGGGCGGCGATCGCGCCAAACAATACCTTCATCTGGAGGACCGGCCCATCTTGGCGGTAACCCTGGAAGCCCTTCAGAAGTGTACCGTTCTCGATGCCATTGTGCTGGTCGTACCACCAAAAGACGTGCGGTACTGCCAAAAAGAGATCGTTGAAAAATTCTCTATTTTCAAGGTCAAAAAAGTGGTTCCGGGGGGTGAACGGAGGCAGGACTCGGTCCGAATGGGGCTTGAAGCCTTAAACGGCCGTTATGATCTGGTTTTGATTCACGACGGGGTCCGGCCCATGGTCGAACCGGACCTGGTGGAAGCGGTCATTCAGACCGCTTTACGGCACCGTGCCGCGATTGCCGCTCTTCCCGCCAAGGAAACCGTCAAAGCGGTAAACAACCGTCACCAGGTGACCGCCACCTATGATCGGGCGAGGGTCTGGATGGTTCAAACACCTCAGGCCTTTTACTATGAAGACATCCTGAAGGCCCACCGGGAAGCCCTGGCAAAAGGGCTCAACGAGGCCACTGACGATGCCTTTCTGGTAGAAAAAATGGGCATACCGGTCAGTGTGGTGCCGGGCTCGGAAAGAAACATCAAAGTCACCACACCCCATGACCTGGCGCTGGCACAATTTCTATTGCGACTGGAGCATTCCGGCTAAAAAACCATGGACATCAGAATCGGTACCCGGGGCAGCAAATTGGCCCTCAGACAGAGCGAGTGGATCAAGAAACAACTGGAAATGCGTCACTCCGGTATCCGCGTCGATCTGATAAAAATCAAAACGACCGGGGACAAAATCCTTGACACCCCATTGAGCAAAATCGGTGGCAAAGGACTTTTTGTCAAAGAAATCGAAGAGGCACTCCTTGAAAGCCGGGTCGATGTGGCGGTTCACAGTATGAAGGATGTGCCCGCGCAATTGCCAAAGGACCTGATGCTTTCCACTTTTCCCCCACGGGAAGATCCGTCGGACGCCCTCATTGCCGAAGGAGAGTGCCGTCTGAATCAATTGCCGAAAGGCACCAAGGTGGGAACCAGCAGTCTGAGGCGAGGCGCACAGCTGCTTCATTTCCGACCGGACCTGAAACTGGTTCCGCTCCGGGGAAATGTGGATACGCGGCTTAACAAACTGAAATCAGGGGACCTCCAAGCCATTATCCTGGCAACGGCCGGTCTCAACCGTCTGGGGCTTTCCAACGTGATCACCCAGACCATCCCCTTTCACCAGTTGCTGCCGGCCGTGGGTCAGGGGGCGTTGGGGCTTGAAGTGAGACGTGGGGATCGCGAAACCATTGACCTGCTCGATTTTTTGAACCATGAGGATACCCAAACCGCGGTGGCCGCTGAAAGGGCTTTTCTGAAAACCCTCGAAGGGGGTTGTCAGGTAC
>JAGHDR010000319.1 GCA_021159825.1 Deltaproteobacteria bacterium
ACCGTCTCGGATTGCCCGATACGATTGCACAGATTTTTAATCGTCGGCCTCATCGCCGATCAATATCCAAGACATTCTGGCGGTTGTATGACAATAACGCGTGCATCAAACATTGGTTCCGATGGAATTCCATCAAACAGTACAACAAGACCGGGTATTACATCCGCACCGAAACCACCATCAATAACCCCAAGTCGCTGGGGCTTCAAAAGCCTGTCCTTTATTTACAGGCATATCTTTGGGAAGGTGTGGAATGCAATGACCGTTTCCTGGAATGCTGTGCAGATGTCGATATTGCCTCTATTTCAGAAGGGGAAAGGGAGCGTTACGCAAAGCCTGTCCCAGACCATCTTGGCCGTAACGTCACCCCGCCGGATTTCCGAAAGGATCGTCAAACTGCCCTGGCCAAAGAACTCCTCAAACCAAAATACCATGCATATGGGTTCAGGACAGTGGACATCCTCGACAAACTTCCTCAAGATTTCCGAAATCCTGCACAAATTCGGTATGAAATGAACAAATTGAGGGTCCGAGGAGTTGTTGAAAAGAAGAAAGGCAAGTCATTTTATATGGTTACGGACATGGGCTGGAAATGGCTATGCCTCTCAATCTGCTCCGAGCTTCATTTTAAAAACCCAATGATTTCAATGGTTATCAAAAATCCACCCGTCAGGAACACCGAGCAACCATCACAAGTTAAAGCGGCTTATCCCCTCCTCGATCAAGGATTAAGTCTTTTAACTCAGGAGCTTGCAGTGATTTCATGAGTTGCAAAAAACGTAAACTTTTCCAACGTTTTTGATGGCAAAAGCATATCCCGATCAGCAAGCTTTGATTTCGCCTTGAAAGGTAGTTCACATCCGACTGTCCCGTGGAAAAGGCTTCGTCCAGTAGCGCGATGGCCGCCAGATCCCAGGGGTGTATGCCGATAATGATCCTCGGTTCGGCTTCAACGCTTTCGTGATAGGAAGAGGGGTCTTCGGTCTTGAAAGTCAGGAGGGTTTCTTTGACGGGAAGAAAATATTTTTTGGGTGGGAGCAGGGTTTCATCATAGTCCAGACAAAGGTCCGACGCATCCTCCAGGGTATCATAGACAAAAGCGGTTCCCTTCCCGACCACCCCGTTGATTTCATGATCTCTCTCAATCAGACGGTTAACAAAATCTCGAAAATCTCTCTTGTCGATGGTTTTATATTCCATCAATGGTTATCTCCCTTCCCATTCACCTTTATGTGACGTCATCTATGCGGGCAGAAAAATACGATGAGCTTTGCAAATTATTTCAGGAATTTATTTTAGAACAATCGGAAAGTGATAAACAAGTCATTTCCGGGTTAACGTCAGGTAGCTGCCTTGACTCGCGGTTTCTGTTTCACTACGCGGTTTTTGCAATTTATTAAGGAAGTCTGGTTGATAAATGACATTTCATGTCTTTAACTCATGCTGACATCTTGGTTCATTTCAGATTAATCTTTTCCATCAGTCCTGACAAGTTCCTCGGCGTGTTTGCGGACCTTTTCAGGAGAATATTTTGCCTCCGACCCTCTGGCCCGCGCGCTCAGAAACGGTTACGTGTAAGACCAGAAAACAACTCCGGGAGAAAGGGGGAAACAATAATTTTGTGTTGCGCCCCGGAATTTGCAGCCGCCGCAGTGAGTATGCTTTATCACGCTTTTCCTGTTGCGGTGTTATGTCGGTTGTGACATATTAACGAGAATCCAAATTTTAGACCCTTCAATCGGAATACCGGAGGATTTCAAAACGGAGGTTGGACCTTGATGGAAGCGTTTTTCAAACTCAAGACCCCTGATGAAGTTTTTGACATCATCAACGGTTTTTCCCCTGTCGGCGAAGAAGCCGTTTCCCTGGAAGATGCCTTTGGCTGTGTGCTGAATGTGGATTTAACATCTCCCGAGGATCTGCCTGACTTTTTCAAGTCCACTATGGATGGCTATGCGGTTCAGGCCAGGAACACCTTCGGCGCTACGGAAAGCCTGCCCGCCCTGCTGGAAATAACCGGTGAAGTCTCCATGGGCGAAGCGGATAACATGGTCGTCGAAAGTGGACAGGCGGTAAAGATTCCCACCGGCGGGATGCTGCCGGCGGGCGCCGACGGGGTGGTGATGGTTGAATACTGCTCCCTTCTGGATGAAAGGACCCTTGAAATCAGCCGCGCCATATCCCCCCTGGAGAACACCATTCAACCCGGGGACGATTTCAAAAAGGACGCGGTGATTCTTCCCGCGGGGAAACGCCTCAGGCCCCAGGACTTGGGAGTCCTGGCGGGTCTCGGATTTTCTGAAGTCCCGGTTTTTTGCAAACCCAAAGTAGCCATTTTGTCCACCGGCGATGAAATGGTGCCGGTTTCCCAAACCCCCAGGCCCGGGGAGGTTCGAGATATCAACCGGTACACCCTGGGTGCCCTGTGCCGAAATATGGGCGCTGTTCCCATCTATATGGGCATTTGTTCGGACCATTTCAAACCCCTCAGGGAAATGGTGGAAAAAGCCCTCAGGGCAACAGATACCGTGTGGATATCCGGCGGCAGTTCCGTTGGAACCCGGGACTTCACACGCAAGGTCTTTGAAACCCTTTCCGATTTTGAGCTCCTGGTCCACGGCATATCCATCAGCCCGGGTAAACCGACCATTATCGGACGTTCCGGGGCCAAACCCGTCATCGGCCTGCCCGGACATCCCGCCTCGGCCCTTGTGGTGGCTGAAGTCTTCATGACAAGGATGTTGAGAATCCTTTCCGGCAACATGGATGCCCGTCGCGATGTTCATACCGTCAAACAGGCCATTTTAAAACGTAACATCCCCTCATCCGGCGGGCGGGAGGACTATGTTCGCGTCAAACTGGAAAAAGACGACGAAAATTTAACGGCCATCCCCATATTCGGAAAATCCGGATTAATTTCCACATTGGTGGAAGCGGACGGACTGATCAGAATTGATATGAATACGGAAGGTCTTTACGAGGGTGACGAAGTAGACGTAATGCTTTTTGAAATTTGAAATTGGAAATTTGGGTACGTCTTTACACTTATTTAGGCTTTTCCAAATTTCAATTTTCCCGAGGTACCCAAGTGAAAAGACAGGTATACCTTTCCATGAAGTCTCTAGAAGAAGCCGGGAACATCTTCTTTTCCCGGTTCGGCCCGGATAAAAAGACCGGCATCCGCTGTATCAAGGTTGAGGAGAGTGACGGCCGCATCACGGCGGAACCCGTTTTTGCCAAACGTTCAGCCCCATCTTACCATTCCTCGGCCATGGACGGCATTGCCGTCAAAGCGGAACAGACCTATGGCGCCACCGAACGCATTCCCATGACCCTGGCACTGGAAAAAGACGCTGTCTGGGTGAACACGGGGCAGCCCCTCCCCAAACCTTTCAATGCCGTGATCATGATCGAAGATGTGCATATCATTGATGACGATCATATTGAAATTCGGTCTTCCGCCTATCCGTGGCAGCATGTGCGAAAAGTGGGAGAAGACATTGTGGCTACCCAGTTGCTCTTTCCACAGAACCATTCGATCAGGGCCTACGATATCGGCGCCCTCATCAGCGGCGGGGTTTTTTCCGTTAACGTACGCAAAAAGCCCCGTGTGGCCATCATTCCCACCGGGTCGGAACTCATCCGCCATGAAGATATTGCGGAAGGTGAAGCTCTGGGTGAAGGCCGGATCGTGGAATACAACGCCCAGGTTCTTGCCGCACTGGTCAGGGAATCCGGCGGCATACCGCTGGTCCACAATATTGTTTCGGATTCGAAAAAAGACATCAAAAAAATATTGCGTAAATATGTTGACTCCGAAGCGGACATGGTCATCATCAATGCCGGATCATCGGCCGGCAGCAAGGATTTTACGGTTCACGCCATCGGGGAAATGGGTGAAGTTCTGGTCCACGGCGTTGCCATGATGCCCGGGAAACCAACGATTCTGGGCATAGTGGCGGGAAAGCCGGTGATCGGCAATCCCGGTTATGCGGTTTCTGCGGCGTTGTCCTTTGAACAGTTCGTAAAACCGATGCTTTACGCCCTTCAAGGTGTTTCGCCACCCAAGAAACCCACCATCGAGGTCCAGCCCATAAGGGACATCCCCTCCAAAGTAGGAATTGAGGAATTCCTTCGGGTCAACATCGGCATGGTGGGTGAGCGCCATGTGGCAACCCCCCTGGCACGGGCGGCAGGCTCCATCACCACCCTGACCCGGGCCGAAGGGATTATCCGCATACCCGCCCTTTCCGAAGGCATCAGCCAGGGTCGGACAACCATTGCGGAGCTACTGGTGGACGAAGAAGCGCTCTCAAATACGGTGGTGATTATCGGCAGTCACGACATGACCATTGACATCCTCGGAGACGAAGTGAGGCGAGACAGCGGGCATGTTCGAATTTCCTCGGGAAACGTGGGCAGCCTCGGGGGGCTTCTTGCCATCCGCAAAGGGACCTGCCACATGGCTGGTTCCCATCTGCTGGATACGGAAACCGGGGAATACAATCTCTCTTACATCAGGCGCTACATCCCCAACATGGATGTGACGGTGTTCCATCTGGTGTTGAGGGACCAGGGTCTCATCCTGAACAAGGGAAATCCAAAAGCTATCAAGGATGTTCAGGACCTGGCCCGGGATGACGTGGTGTTTGTCAATCGCCAGGCGGGCTCCGGAACCCGGGTCCTTTTTGACTATAAGCTCAACCAGGCCGGTATCCCTTCGAATGCGGTCAAAGGGTATGACCACGAGGAATTCACCCACATGGCGGTGGCGGTGGACATCCTGAGCGGGGCCGCCGACTGTGGCATGGGGATCCATGCGGCCGCCAAGGCGCTGGATCTTGATTTTGTGCCCATCGAACAGGAACAATACGATCTGATTGTGCCGACCCGGATGCTGGATCAGCCGAATATTCAAAATACGCTGAACACCACGCGATCCGACAATTTCAAAAAACGCGTTGCGGCACTGGGCGGGTACGATCCGTCGAGGAGCGGCGAACGTTTCGCGGAGGTGAAAAGTGGGCAAGAACGTATCGCTGAGACTTAAAAGCAGGCATTGGGTTGTTGATGAGCAGGGCCGTATCATCATGGGCGAA
Organism: Deltaproteobacteria bacterium; assembly: GCA_021159825.1. Classification (GTDB taxonomy): domain Bacteria; phylum Desulfobacterota; class DSM-4660; order Desulfatiglandales; family Desulfatiglandaceae; genus NaphS2. Next base: position 5,100 of record JAGHDR010000319.1, read on the forward strand.
TAGGCGCCCGCAAGAGAGGGGAGAGCTGCTTGAATGAAATGAACCTTACCCCCATTATTTCCATTGTGGGCTATTCGGGGGCGGGCAAAACAACCTTAATGGAAAAGCTGATCGGCGAACTGACCCGCCGCGGTTACCGGGTCGGCAGCATCAAGCATGATGTGCATGGGTTTGAAATGGACAAACCGGGGAAGGACAGCTGGCGCCATAAGCAGGCCGGGACTTGCACAACACTAATTTCATCCCCTTATCAAATCGGTATGGTGATGGATGTTGATCACGATCACAGCCCCGATGAACTGAGAAAATTTTTCAATAATGTGAATATCATCCTGACCGAAGGGTACAAAAAACAGAACCGGCCGAAGGTGGAGATTTTCAGATCTGAAATTCACAATGAACCCCTCTGCCGCAATGATGACAATATCTTGGCCATTATGAGCGATATTTCGGTTGAATTGAAGGTGCGTCGATTCTCTCTGGGTGATGTGACCGGCCTGGTTGATTTTCTTGTGGAAAGATTCAAACTGACACGGCGGCATTTGAAAATTGAAAGTTGAAATTTGAAGAAACATCATGTAAATACGTTATCAAGTTTCTAATTTCTAGTTTCAGATCATGAGGAAAGCCAATGATGAGTATTCCCATAGCCGGTCTTATCCCCGCAGGCTTCAGTTTTGACAGCGCTTTAAACGGCGATATTGTTCAGATGATTCTGCACGCGGGGACCATGGTCAAATTTGTTCTGTTGATCCTTTTTCTATTTTCAATCGGCACATGGGCCATCATTTTTCTGAAATTCAGGTTGCTCCGAAAAGCCAGAGATGAAACCGAAGACTTTCTGGAACTTTTCTATGAATCGAGAGACATCAAGAAAATTTACCGGTCGAGCCAGTCTTTGAAATACAGCCCGGTGGGTCGTCTTTTTCGTGCCGGCTATGCCGAATTCACCCGATTCAGAAAAATTCAGGGAAATGATCCCGATTTCGTATCACAGAATGGGGCTGTCGGCCAATCGGACTATCCGTTGCGGAGCCAGCAGACCCTGATGGACAATTTGGAAAGGGCGCTCCGGAAAGCGGGGATTGATCAGAATAAGCGGTTGGAAAAGGCTTTGGGTTTTTTGGCCACCACCGGAAACACAGCCCCCTTCATCGGCCTCTTTGGAACAGTCTGGGGCATCATGGATACCTTTCACAGCATTGGCCTGAAAGGATCTGCGAATCTGGCCGTGGTGGCTCCCGGCATTTCGGAAGCCCTTATTGCCACCGCCGCCGGTCTTGCGGCAGCCATTCCCGCTGTGGTGGCTTTTAACTATTTTACCCAACGCATCTCGTCTCTACGCGCCGAAATGGATATTTTCGCCTCCGATTTTTTGAGTATGGTGGTCAGGCAGTTTTTCAAGCAACCATCCCTCAGGAAGGGCACTTTGTAACAATGATATTCAATTCCGGTGGTAATGACAGACAATTGATGTCGGAAATCAATGTCACACCCTTTGTGGACGTGATGCTGGTTCTGTTGATCATTTTCATGGTCGCAGCCCCCATGATGACACAGGGCGTAGATGTTAATCTTCCGAAAACCGAATCCAAGAACATTAAGACGTCTGATGAACCCCTTATGCTGACGGTTAACAATAAAAGGGAAATTTTTCTGGAAAACCACCGGATTCCCCTGGAATCCCTGGAAATAAAAATTAAGAAAATCTTCGAGAACAGGCGGAATAAGGAGGTGCTGCTGCGTGCGGACAAGGATATTCCCTACGGGTTTGTCATTAATGTCATTGCCAGCGTAAAAAAGGCCGGAATCGAAAAGCTGGGAATGGTTACCGAACCTGTGGACTGATTTTGTATGGAAGGGTTACAGGTAAAGACCATGTCGGATCGATCAATGGAGCTCAGGTGGGGCCGGTTTATTTTTTTATCCCTGCTTCTTCATTCATGCGTCTTATCCCTGCTCCTGTTTGTTCCCGATTCTGTATCCACCCGAAAGATAAGCGGCCCCACGGTTTATGAAGTGAACCTGGTTAATCTACCTGCCGCCAAACCGAAAACACCGGCAAAAGCCGTTCGATCTAAAACGGCCGGCAAAACGGTACTCAGTTCAAAAAAAGCGGTCCCAACCAAAAGGATCAGCACACCGCCAAAAAAAGAGAAGCCCGTCGTTATTGGAAAAAGGACGGTTAAAAGAAAGAAAAGTACTCCCAAGAAGCCGCCGAAAACCAAGAAAACCAAGGTATCCCCATCGAAACTCATAGACCAGGCAGTGGCTAAGATCAAAAGAAACGTCAAAACCAAAAAGAAAGATCAACACCTGGACCGGGCCATTTCCGACATCCGAAATCGTGTCGAAAAGTCAGAAACAGCCGGTTCGGGAGGCGCGTCCGTGGAAGGAATTGCCATCCGTATTTACCAAATGGAAGTGGAAGAGCGAATCAAGAGCAATTGGCAGTACCCGGTTGCCCTGACCAGTCCCTCAAAACGGAAAGACCTTGTGGCCACAGTGGTCGTCAAGGTTAGACAGGACGGGACCATATTGAAATCCTGGTTTATCGACCGTTCAAGCAATACCATTTTTGACGCTTCGGCCATAAAGGCGGTGGACCGATCAAATCCGCTTCCGCCCTTTCCGGAAGGGTATAATAAGCGCCAGGATGAAATGGAAATCAGGTTCAACCTCAGTGAACTGGAAGAAAGTTGAACGGCTACACAATATTATCACTGTTGGAGGTTGTCAAATGAGACGGAGACGGTTCTTTTTTGGCTGGTTATTCGCCTGCGCCCTGCTCTTCTTTTGTTTTGAAGGCGTCACGTTTGCGCGTATCTATATTGATGTTAATTCCCCTTCCGTACCGAAGTTCAATATCGCCATCCCGGATTTCAAAAACTTAGGGAGCGACAACAAACGCCCGGCATTGTCCACCGAGCTTTCCGGTGTTGTGAGCAACGATCTCGATTTGAGCGGTTATTTCAATCCTCTGGACAAAGCGGCGTTTCTGGTGGAGAAAGACAGCCCCTTCAAGGGAAAGGATATTAATTTTAAGGATTGGTCCGTCATCGGTGCCGAACTCCTTTTAAGAGGTGGCTACGTCTGTGTCGGCGATCGCCTGGAAGTTGAAATCAGGCTTTTCGATGTTTTCCGGGGGCGCCAGATCCTGGGCAAGAGGGCATTGGGGAAACTTGATGAGTACCGCCATCTGATGCATCGGCTCTCGAATGAAATTATCTTACGGTTGACCGGGCATGAAGGCATTTTCCTGACCCGCCTGGCCTTTGTTGGAACCGCCACGGGACAAAGGGAAATCTATGCCTGCGATTACGACGGACGCAATGTCAGACCGTTGACCCGGGACAAGAGCATCGCCCTTCTGCCCCGATGGTCCCCCGACGGGAAAAAGATTGTCTACAATTCCTACAAAAAGAAAAATAGTGGGCCCATGCTTTACCTGAGAAACC
>JAGHDR010000397.1 GCA_021159825.1 Deltaproteobacteria bacterium
AAAGTATAGGAATTTCCATTTTATGCTTAATGAATTCAGCATGATAGGATATGAGTGGTTTTTTTTGAACGTCGAACATCGAACGTCCAACGTTGAACATCGAATGATGAAGTCGCTTCGCTCTGCCTATTTATAAATTGGCAGAATACCTTAATTCAAAATTCGATGTTGGACGTTCGACGTTGGACGTTCATCTTTTAAGTCCGCCCAAAGGGCGCTAAGTCCATAACTCTTTAAATTTTGTATTTTATCTGAATCGCCCCCATTTTAGAAAACAAGCCTGATTGAATCCTTTCTCCAAGTGGACATCCATGGGATAATCTTTATGTCCGGGCTGTCTAAAAAACCGCGCCATATCCGGTGCTTGGTGATCCCGGAGCTTCTTGAGACACGATTGTATCATGGATCGGCTGATTGATGTGGATTTCATGAATAGACCTTGTGGAAATTGATCAAACCCCGTCTGAATCGGGGCTTTTACTCCCATGCGCGCTGAGAATTTATTTGGCACGAAATCTGCTTAAGATGTTCTCAATTATTTCCTTCAGGGGGTGTAAGGGTGAGACCGTGTGATGAAACCATTAAAAAAACCATCTCTATTACGGAGATGATGCTAAAAATTGCCGATGAAGGAGATATGGTGCGGGAAGATAATGGCTGCGGTGTTCTTTATGGTGTTTTAAGGGACTCCGCTTTTAAGATCAGAAAACTGGCAGAGGTTGAGAAGAATGCACACAAAAAAAAAGGATGGTGGAAAACCGATTCCGATAGCGGGTGAATGCAGTTTTCTCAAATGATCGATTGAAAAAAGTGAAGGGGGGGTGGAGGACCATGATGGGATTAGAAGAACTCAAGAAAAATGGTGAGCTTGTTGCTTCTATCGATTGGAGTATGACCCCTGAAGAAGCCGTAAGGCTTTATCTTGAATGGGGTAACAATTGGAGTAGAGGATATTCGATGGTGCGATCCAAGGATGACGAGATCCACTATTTTGTTTTATATACATGGGAGAACTCACCTTTGATCTACTTTATCAAAAGGGATTATGAGGGTGTTGTTGAACTGGCAAAAATCGAGGTGCCTGAGCAAATAAATAATGAAAATAAATACGACATTCCAGTTGCAAAAGGCGTTTATGCCGTAGACGGTGAGTTACAAATATGGCTGAAAAATGAATTGAATGTTGCATAATTTAAACTTTTATAGGAGAAGAAGGTGGAGAATGAAATTCTTGAAGCAATGAAGAAGGCGGGTAAGCCGGTACGTCCCGGAGAGGTGGCTGAGATGATTGGAGAAGAGAGCAAAGAGGTATCAAAGACCATCAGCAAGTTGAAAAAGAGAGGGTCGGTCATTTCGCCCAAAAGATGCTACTATTCTTTACCGGACCAATAAGGAGAAAACGGTATGGCAACACCCGAACAGATGTACCAGTGCCAGACACCAACCTGCGGCTATATATACGACCCTGATAGGGGTAATCGGAAAGGAAAAATTCCGAAAGGTACCCTTTTTGAAGATTTGCCGGAAGATTGGAAGTGTCCTGTCTGCGGCGCGCGGAAAAAGATGTTCAAGCCTCTGGCGGGACCGGGGTCGGTTTCGGACTCATAACATTTTAATTATTGAATCAAAGGAGGTATCTATTTATGGACCTGAAGGGTAGTCGAACGGAAATAAATCTATTGACCGCATTTGCCGGTGAATCCCAGGCGAGAAACCGCTACACTTACTTTGCCGGCAAAGCGAAGAAAGAAGGCTTTGCTCAGATCTCCAGCATTTTTGAAGAGACGGCAAGCCAGGAAAAAGAGCACGCCAAGAGACTGTTTAAATTCCTCCAGGGAGGAGATGTTGAGATCTCTGCCGCATTCCCCGCAGGCGTTATCGGGAGCACCCTTGAAAATCTCAAGGCGTCAGCTGCCGGAGAGCATCATGAACATACGGAGATGTATCCTGACTTTGCGGAAACCGCCCGTGAAGAGGGCTTTGCAGACATTGCCGATGTTTTTGTGGCCATCGCCGTGGCGGAAAAACAACACGAAAAGCGCTATAACGATCTGGCTGCAAACATTGAGTCGGGCCGCGTCTTTAAAAGGGACACGGAAGAAGTATGGCGATGTAGAAACTGCGGCTATATTCATACGGATAAGGAAGCCCCCGGGAGTTGCCCCGCCTGCGCCCACCCGCAGGCTCATTTCGAACTGCTGGGCGAAAACTATTAGTAACCCTCAAAATATTAAAGGAGGATATTATGGCTGAAAGGATGGAAATTTATAAATGCGAAGCATGTGGAAACATTGTTGAGGTGCTGCATGGCGGCAAAGGGGAGCTGGTATGCTGCGGTCAACCCATGAAGCTTTTCAAGGAAAATACTGTTGATGCCGCCAAGGAAAAACACGTACCGGTAGTGGAAAAAACCGCCGACGGCGTGACCGTTAAGGTGGGTGAGGTGGCGCATCCCATGGAGGAAAAACACCATATCGAATGGATTGAAATTATTGCCGATGGCTCGGTTTATCGACAGTTCTTGAAACCGGGTGATGCATCTGAGGCAGCTTTCAACGTGACGGCGGATCAGGTCACGGCGAGAGAGTATTGCACCCTCCACGGCCTTTGGAAAGCTTAAATCTGATTTCCGATGGAAAGCGCATGAACTTTAAGGAAGCAAATAAATCAATGGATCGAAAGGAGCCGATTATGTCAACACCACAACATTGTCCGGGTTTTGAGCAAGCTAAAAATTTGAAAGCCTTTACCTGTAAATGTCCCAACTGTAAAAAGGAAAAGGAAATCTTTTCAGACGAGTTTGACAAGGAGCATACATGCTCCGGATGTGGAGAAAAAATTGACTTTACCCAATGTACCCTTGAATCTGGTGCCTAGAGGGTCCTCGAATGCTTTTTCGTAATCCAAGTCCTCGCAACTAACCCTGATTCCGGTTCCGTTGCGAGGACAGATTGCCATCAACGGTAATCTTCTCGCAGAGTCGCACATTTCGGGAGAAATATCCTTGAAAGGACGTATTCGCAGGGAGCAGATTCTCGAAATACTTTCCGGAAGTAATGCTGCCGCCGGTTTGTTTGAATTGGGACGCGATTCGCCCAAAAAAATCGTCAACGCCCTTTTTCCCCTTCTTTACAGTCAGAATGAAATCATCAAGTGGCGGGCTGTCACCTTTATGGGCTTTTTTGTCCGGGATCTGTCAGAAAAAGACATGGAAAGTGCCAGGAATGTTGTTCGCCGGCTCATGTGGAATTTAAATGATGAATCGGGCGGCATTGGGTGGGGGTCTCCCGAGGCCATGGGTGAGATTCTGACCCGCCATGAAGGGCTCTCCAGGGAATATGCACCCATTTTACTCTCTTATGCAAATAAGGATGGTAATTACCTGGAACTGCCCATGTTGCAGCGGGGGCTTCTCTGGGGAATTGCAAGGTTTTCAGAGGAAAGACGCCATCTTGTAACGGCTTCAAAATCTCATTTTTTCCCCTACCTCGAATCAGATGATCCGGCCGTCAGGGGGCATGCCGCCCGGATTGTGGGATTAATCGGAGCACCGGAAGACCGGAGCCGTCTTTCGCCCCTGGTAAAGGATAATTCAGCCTATACGACCTATCTTGATCATCGATGCATGGGGTGTATTGTAGGAAAGACGGCCGGGGAGGCACTCTTAAATATTGAGAAAAAAGCTGAACAAAGAAGCAAAAAAGTGTCTCTCTTGACTTAGGTCAAAGCAATGGTTGTTTAGCTGTTGTACCGTTGTCTACGAATCATGGGCCAATCAAACCGATAGGTCGAAGTATAAATCAGAATCTTTAAAACAAAGGGAAAGGAGAAACACCATGTTTTGTTTTCAATGTCAGGAAACTGCGAAAAACCAGGGGTGCACCGTCAAGGGTGTGTGTGGAAAACCGGAGGAAACCGCCAATCTGCAGGACCTGCTCATCCACGTGTTGAAGGGAATTGGCGTTTATGGGGAAAAGGCCGCTGAACTGGGGGTCCTGGATCAAGCCACCGGCAAATCTGTTTCGGAAAGCCTTTTTTCCACCATTACCAATGTAAACTGGGAAGATGATTGGTTCGTTTCCCGGATTAAAGAGACGTTAAACGTTCGGGAAGATATCAAGAACAAATTTCTGGCCGCTTATCAGGAGAAGAATGGACAGGCCTTTTCAGAGACTTTGCCTGATGCCGCAACCTGGTCTTCACAAGATGCATCCACATTCCAGGCCAAAGCCAAAGAAGTGGGCATCCAGGCCACTGAAAATGAAGATGTCCGGTCCCTCAGGGAGCTGCTGATTATCGGCCTTAAAGGTGTTGCGGCCTATGCGGATCATGCGGCTATTCTGGGGTACGAAAATGATGACATCTACAGGTTCTTTATGGAAGCACTGGCCTCAACTACCAAGGACCTGACCGTCGACGAAATGGTGGGGATGGTACTCAAATGCGGGGGGACGGCGGTGACTACCATGGCCCTTCTGGACGAAGCCAATACGGTCACCTACGGCCATCCCGAGCTAACGGAAGTGAACATCGGGGTAGGCAATAATCCGGGCATTTTGATCAGCGGCCATGACTTGAAAGATATGGATGAGCTGTTAAAACAGACCGAAGGCACAGGCGTGGATGTGTATACCCACGGTGAAATGCTGCCGTGCAACTATTATCCCGCGTTCAAGAAATATGATCATCTTGCGGGAAATTACGGCGGTTCCTGGTATCGTCAGAACAACGAATTTGAATCCTTCAACGGTCCCATTCTCATGACCACCAACTGCCTTGTTCCCCTCAAAAAGGAAAATACCTATCTGAACCGGTTGTTTACCACCGGCATGACCGGTTATCCGGGTGCCAAGAATATACCGGACAGGGCTTCAGGGGGTGCCAAAGATTTCTCAGAAATGATCAATCTGGCCAAAACATGTCAACCCCCCACCGAAATCGAGACCGGGAAAATTGTGGGGGGTTTTGCTCGCAACCAGGTTTTGGCACTGGCGGATAAGGTGGTGGATGCGGTCAAGAGCGGTGCTATTAAGCGCTTTATCGTCATGGCCGGATGCGACGGCCGTCATAAATCCCGTAATTATTTCACGGAAGTGGCTGAACAATTGCCGAAGGACACGGTTATTCTGACCGCGGGTTGCGCCAAGTATCGATACAATAAACTGGATCTGGGCGATATCGGGGGAATTCCACGGGTTCTGGATGCGGGGCAGTGCAACGACTGCTATTCATTGGTCGTGATTGCATTGAAGTTAAAAGAAGTGTTTGAACTTGACCACATTAATGATCTCCCCATCTCCTTTGACATCGGATGGTATGAGCAGAAGGCCGTCGCCGTACTCCTGGCGCTTTTCCATCTAGGGGTCAAGGGCATTCGTTTGGGGCCGACACTTCCCGCGTTTATATCCCCCACCGTCCTCAACGTTCTGGTGGAAAACTTCGATATCAAACCCACCGGCGAAGTGGCTGCGGATATTGAAGCCATGATGGCGGGAAACTAACGGCTATTTAATGGTCATGCGACTGAAAATCCGGTCGCATGACCATTAAAATCAAAGGGTGAAAAAGAATGAGAAAAGTTGATATTTTCGCGGAAAACGATTTTAATGACCTCCACATGAGTCGCTTGCTGGTGCATGACTCCCCGCACTTCAAAATTCTGAATTTCAATTTTAAGCCCGGCCAGGAGCTTCCCATTCATTCCCATAACATTGAGGGCCAGTTGAGTATCGTCGTTTTGGAAGGAGAAGGGCTTTTCCTCGCAAAAGACGGCAAAACCATTCCCGCCAAACCGGGTGATATCCTTATCTCCGATATCAGCGAACCCCACGGCATCAGGGCCACCGGCTCATTGCGCGTTCTGGTGACCATTGCACCCCCCATATAACAGACCTCGTTATCTCCGCCCATTTTAAGAGCTAAAAGATGGACATTTCGCCGCCTCAAATAGTGTTCCATCGAACGGTTGAACGGGCAACTACCTGAAATTAATATCGGCCCGGGAATCGAGAGTGTCCAATTGTGATCTGAGGGCACGTTTTTTTGTCTGAAGCAACCGTATTCCCAAGGTATTTTTGATATCGAAGATTTTTGATGTAACGAGGTCTGTAAGACTCTGAAACGATTCTTAAGCTGGTTCCCTGCTGTGCTGTAATGCAGATAGATATTAGCGAGAATCGGTGACACAATCCCACCTTGGGGTGTCCCCTTGTCACTGGCGCTCACTGCGCCATTTTCCATTATACCCGCCTTGAGAAACCGCTTCACATAACGCAGCACTCGTTTATCCGCTATTCGGTGACCGAGAAATTTCATCAGCCACTCGTGATCCACATTATCAAAGAACCCTTTGATGTCTGCATCCACAATAAAGTGAATTCGGCCACCCTCGACCTCTTGACTCAGCGCTCAGAGAGCATCGTAGCAACCCCGACCCGGGCGGAACCCATACGAGTCATCTATGAAATCCTGCTCATAGATCGCAGATAGAATCCGCGCCAGCCCTGCCTGTACCAGCTTATCCTCAAGAGCGGGTATGCCCAAGGGACGTTCCTTGCTACTCCCTGGTTTGGGAATATATACCCTGCGTACCGGCAGCGGGATCTAGGACATCCGGTGCAGTTTCTCGACCAGAGCCGCCAAGTTCTTTTCCAGGCTTAATCCATATTCTTTCTTGGTAACCTTATCAATGCCGACCGCCGCGTCTTTACGCAACTGCCGAAAACATTCCCGCAGCATCTCCACGTTCATCAGATGAAACAAACGGGTGAACCTACAGCTGGATTCTATACGGGCCTTCTCCGCTATTCGTTGTAATTTTGTTGCCACCATTTCTCTATTTCCGAGCATAGATGATGTGTAATCACAACATTGTTACTCAT
>JAGHDR010000102.1 GCA_021159825.1 Deltaproteobacteria bacterium
CGGCCAAGGGCTGTAGATGCGACTTTAGTCGCACCTACCAGGCGTCGAAATAGAACAGCGAACATCGGATGGCCCAAACAATGATCAAGACCCTCGCCCCGATCTAAGCGAATCATTTGTTCTGCCTTGTTCCGTTCCCCACCTGATGTTTTTTCCTCGGCTTTTGTCTAGGCCCGCACGCGTTTTCCGCGCACTGCGTGAGGGGATCATCGACTGGTGTTCTGTGCTAATTATAAAAGCGCCGCGCATCCTAGCTTCATTAATTTCATTTAAGCTATTACCCCCTTAACCTGCTGCGAAAAACGATCCAGACAGCTTCTGTGCACTCACGGCACACTTCATAACGCGACTTGCTGTTTGCGCTTGGGCTTATGTCGAATATCCAGAGCTCGCCCCTTTTCACTTGACAAATAATTATACGCCATGTAAGGACCTTGGCGAGAAATAATTACACACCTGCTTATCTTTACGCAGTTTTTATTGTTATGACCCTAATCCGTGAACAATCTAACGTACCTGATCAAAGAGAGGAGAAGAACATGTCTATGTTGGATAAATCTTGTAAGGATTTTATAGAAGTATTGGCCTCCAAGGCCGCTGTTCCTGGAGGTGGTGGCGCAGCCGCTATGGGTGGTGCTATCGGCATGGCCCTTTCCAATATGGTGGGGAATCTTACCGTAGGAAAAAAGAAATATGCCGACGTTGAAGGAGAGGTAAAGGAACTTGTAGCCAAAGGCGATAAGATAATCGCCGAGTTGGAAGATCTCGTGGACAAAGATGCCGAGGTGTTCGAGCCATTATCAAAGGCCTATGGACTGCCCAAAGGCACGCCGGAAGAGGCCAAATACAAAGCAGAAACCATGGAAAACTGTTGTAAAGTCGCCTGTTCCGTCCCCATGGAGATTATGCGTAAGGCCTATGAGGGCATCAAGGTGCATAACAGGATGGGACAAATTGGAACCATGATTGCCATATCTGATGTGGGTTGCGGCGTTGTTTTTTTGAAGTCTGCCCTGATTGCCGGAAGACTGAACGTTATCATCAATATAAACGCAATAAAAGACAGCGGCTTCATAGAACAAACCAGAACGGAAATGGACGAGTTGTTGGAAAAAGGAACCAAACTTGCCGATGAAACACTTGAGCTGGTGGTTGCCAAGTTAACCAAATAAGGAGGTTTATTGATGGCAGAGAGACTTAAAGGTAAGCCCGTCGCGGATGCGATTAAAGAGGAACTTACCAAAAAGGTTGAGGCCTTGAAAGGCCGTAATATTGTTCCCAAGCTCGGAATTGTACGGGTCGGCGCCCGTCCCGATGACCTGTTCTATGAGGGTGGCGCTAAAAAGACATGTACCGCTGTGGGTATGGAAAGTGAAGTGTTTGAATATCCCGAGGACATTGATCAGGCCGCATTTGAGAAAGCCATTACGGATGTTGGCGCCAAAAAGGACATCAATGGCATCCTCATGTTTTCCCCCCTGCCCAAACATTTGGATGAACGAAAGATCAGGTCCCTGATCCCCGTGGCAAAGGATGTTGACTGTTTGAGCCTGGGTGGCGCAGCAAAGGTATTCACAGACGATCCCACAGGTTTTCCACCCTGTACCCCCACCGCATGTATGGATATGATCCATTATTACAATATTCCTATCAAGGGGAAGAAATGTGTGGTGGTCGGCAGGTCTCTTGTGGTGGGTAAGCCGCTTGCCATGCTGCTCCTGCGGGAACACGGCACCGTAACCATCTGCCATTCAAGGACGGAAAATCTGCCCGAGGTGTGTAAAGAAGCCGAGATCCTTATTGCAGCCGTTGGTCGTGCAAAGATGATCAACGCCGACTATGTTAAGGAAGGACAAATTGTGATTGACGTGGGGATCAACGCCGATCCGGATAATCCGGGCAAATACTGCGGTGATGTGAACTATGCCGAGGTGGAACCCATCGTGGAACGTATTTCCCCTGTTCCCGCAGGCGTTGGTTCCGTAACCACATCCGTGCTCTGTAAACAGACGATTATGGCGTGTGAAATGCAGAACGCATAAAATCTCTGGAATTCCTGGGAATTGCATAAAAAATACAAGGGGGAATCAGCGGCTTAAACCGATTCCCCCTTGTCATTTCTTTTTGAGAAGCAACTTTAATGATGGGCGCTTTGTTCCGGGGAGGAAAATTTTCCAGCAATGGCCGAACCACTGAAAAGGCCTACCATGACGATTGTGGCAACCACCGACAACCATGAATGGGACATGTTCCAAATAAGCCCACCCAATACAAAAGCCGGAATTATTGATACAATCCCGATACCGATTTTCCTCCAAAGGTTCATTTGAGGCCTCCTGTTAACCATATTTCCATGAAATTCGGGGATAGCAAGTGCATATTTTGTGTGATTATTTCCCCCACTGTGAGGGTCCCCAACCGATTGATCGCGCATTATAAGAAATGGTTTTGTGCGGGTCAAGAAATTAAGGGAGAAATATTTTCTTGATTTTACGATTTCAAGGGACTAGATTCCTCCTGTCTGATCCAAAACCCTTACGGGGCGTGGCGCAGCCTGGTAGCGCACCTGCTTTGGGAGCAGGGAGTCGGAGGTTCAAATCCTCTCGCCCCGACCAACTTATCAAAATCTACTATGGCTGTTACTTTTCAGCCTTGATCATCGTTTCGGCCACCTGCCGGGTTTTTCGGCGAAAATGCTCTTTGTTATAGGCAGGAATACGTGTTTCATAGAGCGCGATTTTCAGCTTTATCCTTCTCTGCATAATTCACCCCCCCCCTTTTTCTTGACTTTTCCCAAATTTTAACTAAAATCAATTGTTCATTATTGTTGATGGGAAAACAGCATGACCACAAGAGAGGCAAGTATAGAACGAAAGACCAGGGAGACTGAGATTTCCCTGAAACTCAATCTCGACAGCGCAGACCCGTCCACGGTAGATACCGGAATTCCTTTCATGAACCACATGCTGGATTTAATGGCGGCCCACGGTTTCATGCGGCTGGTATTAAAGGGCCGCGGTGATACGGAGATTGACGACCACCACACGGTTGAGGATCTGGGCATTTGCCTGGGGTTGGCACTTAAGCAGGCACTGGGTAAAAAAGAGGGGATAAGCCGGTATGGGGAAGCGACCATTCCCATGGATGAAACATTGGCTCGGGTCGTCCTGGATATCTCCAACCGGCCGTTTCTCGCCTATCGGGTTAATTTCAAAAAGAGCACCACCGGATCCTTCGATCTGGGTCTGATCAAAGAGTTTTTTCGGGCCCTGACCTTTAACGCCGGAATCACACTGCATATCGATCTCCTTTCCGGGGAGGAACCTCACCACATTTCTGAGGCTGTCTTCAAAGCATTTGGAAAAGCTTTGGACCGGGCCACCCGATTGGAAAGTCGACTGAAGGGAAAATTGCCCTCTACAAAGGGGCTCCTTTAGCATTTTGACTCATCCCTAAATACGAAACTGCATTTTCAGGTGAGGCTCCCATGTTTGAAAGAACTTTTCGAAAGCCTGGACGTCAACGGTTATGGCTCCTTATGTTATTTTGCATCCTCTTCCTTTGGGGTTGCCATAAAGACACAAAACCTACGGCATATCAGTCCCATTTACACCAGGAGATAAAAAAAGTCGTGGTCATGGGTTTTCGCGCCGCAATGACCGAGGGTCCAGGAGCGAACCTTGTGGAGAATCCCATAACCGGCACGTCGTTTCTGGCCGAACCCGTGTCTGAAGATGTGATAAGGCAGGTGAACAAAGTCTTATTCAGCGACCTCATGGAGGGGAAGCAGTGGACACTGGTGTCTCCCGGCCAGGCCAGGGGTGTATTGGCAAGCATCATTGACGGGGACAAGAAAATGGAAAAATCCCCCCTGGAAATGCTACAGTCTGTAGGAAAAACCTTTGAAGCCGATGCGGTTCTTACCGGCCGTATTTATCGTTGGCGGAAACGCGTGGGCAGCGATTTCGCGGTGGATAGACCCGCGTCGGTATCGTTTGATCTCGTTTTGGTAAGACCCTCAAACGGGGCCATTTTGTGGCGCAGCCATTTTGACAAAACACAACAGTCTTTATTTGCGGATCTTTTTGATTTTGATACGTATGTGAAAAGCGCCGGACGATGGCTGACAGCAGAAAAACTGGCCGATATCGGTTTGAAAAAACTCATTAGGAAAATGCCAGGGATCCCCAAACCCAAAAAAGAAGAAGAAAAGGAAACCAGTGTTGATCATTCCGGCAATTGATATAAAAAATGGTAAATGCGTGAGGCTCAAACAGGGCCGCATGTCCGATGAAACCATATTTTCAGACAAGCCTGAAGAGATGGCAAAAAAATGGTTTGACTGCGGCGCCGAAAGACTTCATCTGGTGGATCTGGACGGCGCGGTCAGCGGACAGTCCGTCAATCGAAAAACCATCAGCCGGATTGTTGAAGCCATTCCCATTCCCGTGGAACTGGGCGGGGGTGTGCGGGACATGGCGACGCTGCGTGCGTACTTTGATCTCGGGCTTCAATATGTCATTCTGGGGACAGTGGCCTACAAAAATCCGGACTTTGTCAAGGAGGCCTGCCGTTTGTATCCAGGTCGAATCATTCTGGGCATTGACGCACGAAACAACCGTATTGCAGTAGAGGGGTGGACAGAAGAAATAAACTTGACCCCTGAAACCCTTGCCAAACGGTTTGAAAATGATGGCCTGGCGGCGATTATATATACGGACATCAACCGAGACGGTATGAGAACCGGCTGCAATGTGGAAGCAACCGGGGCCCTGGCCGGAACAACGAACATTCCGGTGATCGCTTCCGGCGGTATTTCCGAGATGGATGATGTGTTAAGAATCCTTCCCCTGGAAGCAACCGGGGTTATGGGTCTCATTACCGGGAGGGCCCTTTATGATGGCAGCCTTGATCTTGCCGCCGCCATAAAAGCGTGCCAATAATGCGCAAACAGCAACATCCGTCAAAATGCCGGGTTGACATTTTGCCGACACGTCATAATGTTGGAAGTGTTTGATTGCAATACAAAACCGAACATTTTTGATTTTCGGTCACGACTGCAGGTAGGTCTTATGTCACTTGAGGAAAAAATCGTTGAAGATCTGAAAAAAGCCATGAAGGCAAAGGATACCGTTCGCCTTTCCTGCATGAGAATGCTGAAGACCGCACTTAAAAATCTACAGGTAGACAAACAACGGAAGTTGAAGGACGAGGAAATTCAAGGTGTTATTTTCTCCCTGATTAAGAAGGGTAAGGAGTCTGCAAACGAATTCAGGAATGCGGGTCGGGAAGATCTTGCGCTTAAAGAAGAAACAGAGGTGGCGGTTTATTATGGCTATATGCCCCAGCAGTTGACGTCGGAGGATATTGAAAAGACACTGAGGGAAATAATCCTGGAATTATCCGCCAAAAAGCCCTCGGACCTGGGAAGGGTTATGAAAACAGCCATGCCGAGGATGGCAGGAAAAGCCCAGGGCAAGGAGGTTAATGAAATTGCCGGAAGGTTGCTGGCTTGAAGATCTGCATAAAAAAGGTTTCAAAATTTCGTTGATAAGGCCTGTACGGTAGAACAATCCCGTCAGGCATTTTTGTGCTTAACAGATAGCGTACTTAATACTTTTTTCGGCAACAAATGAAGGGCAACCATGATAAGTTACCAGTCTGCCAAAGAGGAGATAAAGCAGGCGGCCGATATCGTTTCGGTTGTGGGCCAGTTTGTTCAACTCAAAAAAGCAGGTAAAAATTTTGTGGGGCTTTGCCCTTTTCATGAAGAAAAGGCACCTTCTTTCACGGTTAGCCAGGATAAGCAGATGTTCCATTGCTTCGGATGCAAGAAGGGAGGGGATATCTTTGCTTTTTGGATGGCGTATCACAGTCTCAGTTTTCCCGAAGCACTGAGGGATCTGGCGGAAAGATACAATGTGCAGCTGCCCGAAAAGCATTTCACGGCAGAAGAAAAAAAGAAAGTGGATGACAGAGAAACGCTTTTCAAGATCAACGAACTGGCGGCCGTCTATTTTCAAAAGGAGCTAACGCATCCGGTTAGGGGAAAACCCGGCCATGATTATTTCAAAAAGCGGTCCATCTCCCATAGTATTATAGAAGAATTTCACCTGGGCTATGCGCCGAAAGGGTGGGATGGCTTGAAGCAGTTTCTTTTGAGCAGAAAGGTGTCGCTTGAAACGGCTCTTGCGGCAGGCGTCCTTAAACGGAGCGAAAAGGGGCACTATTATGACCTGTTCAGGGAAAGGGTGATGTTTCCCATCATGGATTTGACCCAGAAAAAGCGGGTCATCGGTTTTGGTGGAAGAGTCCTCGATGATGCTTTACCAAAATATGTCAACACACCTGAAACCCCGCTTTTTCACAAGGGCACGTGCCTTTACGGTTTTGACGCTTCCAGAAAAGCCATTCGAGAAACGGGGCGGGCCATCGTGGTGGAAGGCTATATGGACTGCCTGGCCCTCAGAAAACACGGAGTGAAGGAGGTGGTCGCGACGCTGGGAACCGCACTCTCTGAGACCCCCGTTCGAAAACTCAAAGGGATCGGAAAAGAGGCGGTTGTGGTTTTTGACGCTGATGACGCCGGAAAAGCGGCGGCCCTGCGAACCTTGCCCATTTTTTTAAATGAACGGCTTTCGGCAAAGGCGGTTCTCCTGCCCAAGGGGCACGACCCGGACAGTTTTATCAACAGCAGCGGCAGGGACGCTTTTTCAAAGCTATTGGACGCGGCCCCGTCCCTGTTTGATTTTTACATGGATCAGAAGCTTGGACCCGGCACCCAAAATATCGATCAGAAAGTCAGCATTTTGGAAGAGATACTTCCCGTACTGGCAAAAGTTCACAATGAAACCCAACGGTCCTTGTATATAAGAAGGCTGTCTGAAAAATCTGAAATTGCAGAATCGGTTGTTCTTTCCGCACTCGGGGGCATCAAACAATCCTCAGTAAAGGATCGGTTCAAAAATGACATCAAGCAACAATTCACATCCGTGAATGCAAACCGGTCCATTGGGGAAATTCAATTGCTCAACCTTTTGCTGCATTATCCTGAAACGGTTGCCGACTTGAGGGGGCATCACTGCAGGTTGTTGATTTCCGATCCCATGATTCGACGGATCATTGATGTTATCTTTGACAGTCACGGCAATTCAAAAACCATAAACTTTGAGACCATTCAGGAGCGTCTTGATCATGATGAAGACCGCGTATGGCTCCGGGAATTTGGTTTCCGCCCTGCTTTCTGTTCAGACCGGGAAGTAAAACAGGCTGTTCGGGACTTTATAGCAAAAGCGCGGAAAAAGAAAATCGCGGAATCATTTAAAACGGCCATGGGAGATCCCCGAGCCATAAACGAAATTTTGAAGAGAAAAATAGAGGCCGCCGGGCCATTTTTTGGAAGTTGAATCATTCAGGAGGCCATATGATGGATAAAAGCACAGACATGGTCAATCTCAAGAAGTTGATCACCACGGGAAAAAACAAAGGTTATGTGACCTTTGAAGAGCTGAATGACGACCTGTCTGAAGAAATCATTTCCTCAGAAGAGCAAATCGATGACCTGATGATGATGTTTGAAGAATTGGACATCATGGTCATTGATGAAAACACCAAAAAGAAGATTGAAGAACGTAAAAATGCCAAGAAAGAGCGGGTTAAACAGGAAAACAAAAATGTGTCCTCCTTTGATCCGGCCGACTCAACGTCGCGGATTTCAGACCCGGTCAAGATGTATTTAAAGGAAATGGGCCGCATTTCACTGCTGACACGAGAAGGAGAAGTGGAAATTGCCAAGCGGATCGAGGCCGGCGAAAAGGCGGCTTTGGAAGCCCTGTTAACCTGCGGCATCGGCGTGGAACATATCATCATACTGGGGGATCGCCTCAAGGAAACGGAACTCAAGCTCAAAGATGTGATCAATGACCTGGAAGACGACGATAATTTCATGCAGATGGGTGAAAAAAAGGAATCGCTGATCCACCTGATTGACAAACTCCACGAACTCAATGCAAGCATTCGCCATAAGCGGCGTGAAATGGCAAAAAGAAGCTGTTCGGAAGAAACCCGCAATAAGCTGAATGCTCAGATCAAAAAAGATCAAAAAGATATTATGTCGGTTGTTAGTTCTTTCAGCCTTGAAAAAAGGCAACTTGAAAACATGCTGGAGAGTTTTCGCGAACTTCTGAAAATCGTTGAAACCGCTGATAGAAATATTGCTGAGTGCATGCTGCAGGCAGGTGGAAAGCCCATTAGCTATTTGAACCGATGCATCGCACAAATTCCCGAATCGGCCGGGGATAACGATGTCATTGATCCCATAAACTTGAAAAAGTGTGAACTCATCGCGTTGAAGACCAAGGCCGACGCATCGCGACGGGTGATCAGACAAGTCAGAGAAAGAACCAGCATGACGCCCAGGGAATTGAAAGCCGAATTGGGGCGGGTGGAAAGAAGCCTTGAAAAAGCCGGTCGAGCGAAGTCGGAATTGATTCAGGCCAACCTGAGACTGGTGGTCAGCATTGCAAAAAAATATACCAACCGCGGGCTCATGTTTCTGGATCTCATTCAGGAAGGCAATATCGGTTTGATGAAAGCCGTAGACAAATTTGAATACCAGCGGGGATATAAGTTCAGCACTTACGCCACCTGGTGGATACGCCAAGCCATTACCCGGGCCATTGCCGACCAGGCCAGAACCATCCGCATTCCGGTCCATATGATAGAAACCATCAACAAGCTCATGAGAACCTCACGGTATCTGGTTCAGGAGCACGGGCGCGAACCCACGTCCGAAGAGATCGCCGAGAAGATGGAATTTCCTTTGGACAAAGTGAGAAAGGTCCTGAAAATCGCCAAAGAACCCATTTCCCTCGAAACGCCCATTGGAGAGGAAG
>JAGHDR010000104.1 GCA_021159825.1 Deltaproteobacteria bacterium
CAGGACGGACAGACGCCACAACCGTCAAGCCCTGAAGGCGCATGGCAATTCAACCTCATGGTGAAGGCTTTGGCTGCGCTGGTCTTTCCAATGCCCGAAATGCCTGTAAAAAGATAGGCATGGGGAACCCTTTTCCGGCGCATCACATTCTCAAGGAAACGCTTGGCCTTTTCCTGGCCGATGATTCGAGAAAAAAACACGGGCCTCTACTCTGAACCGCTCAAAGGGATGTGGGTCTTAAGGTGGGAAAAAATAGCCTCCTCCAGACGGTTTTCCGCTTGTGTGGCATCCACTACAACAAATCTTTCGGGGTTTTTCTTTGCCAGATCCATATACCCGCGCCGAACGGCTTCGTGGAAAACCGTTTTTTCCTGCTCAAACCGGTCCTGCCCCACCACGTTGCTTTCAGCGTTTCGTTTCAGTGCTCTCTTTATTCCGACACTTACGGGGCAATCGAGCAAAAAAGTCACATCCGGCGTAATACCAAAGGAGGCAACTTCATTCAAGTGGGTCGTCATCCGGAGGTCCTGCCCGCGCGCATACCCCTGGTACGCGGTGGTCGCATCAAAAAAGCGGTCGCACAGAACCCATTTCTTCTCCGCCAAAGCCGGTTTGACAACGCCTGCCATGTGCAGGGCCCTGTCCGCTTCGTAAAGGAACAGCTCGGCCAGAGGGGGCAAATCCCGGTTCCCGGAAGATAACAGGATCTGCCGGATATCATGCCCGATGGGCGTACCACCCGGTTCCCGCGTCAGGATTAATGAAACCCCCGTCCGTTCCAGCCGATTTGCAATCCGTTTGGCCTGGGTGGATTTCCCACACCCCTCTATGCCTTCAAAAGTGATAAACAACGTTTAGCTCTCAGCTCTCAGCTGTTAGCCTAATGGCTAACGACCAATGGCTCAATTTTATAGGTCTTACACACCTGTTCAATGGCGGCGTCCAATGTCTTCGGGTCTTGTTCACGTGGTCAATAGCAACTGGCGACCGTCCCCATAAGGTGTTGTTCTGAAGTTTGATCGGACTTTTAGGTTCCTCTTCTAAAAAAGCATCCATCAAAACCTCCCACCATTTTCCAAAATTTAAACCCAATGAAAGGACCGTGTTGATTGTCCTCCCCATTGGGCCAACGTGCTGGAAGATAACGCAAACGGGGATTAGAGGTCAAGAAAATTCATTGTCTTGCCACAGAACGTGCGAATCAGGCATATCAGCGGAAATTCTTCAGATAAAGCGTGGCCATCCGGTCCGCTACCCGATCCCAACTGTGTTTCAAGGCCTGCTCCCGGGCACATTCTCCCATTTTCAGCCGGTTCTTTGCGTTTGAAAGAAAGTCAATTTTCCCGGATAATTCAACGGCATTCGGGGGATCACCCAAAACGAACCCCTCGACGCCGTTATTAACCAGGTCCCTGGCTCCCACGGTTTGGCTGATGATTACCGGCAGCCCGGCGGCCATGGCCTCCAGAACCGCCATGCCGAAGGTATCGTAAACCGACGGCATGGCAAAAATATCACTGGCAGCATAGTATTTTTCAACCTCGTGGGTCACACCCGCAAAAATGACGCGGTCTGCCACACCGTATTCCCGGGCCATGGTCGCATAAGCCGTCTCTTTTCCCTTGCCCACCACCAGAAGCTTCACTTCCGATGGGTAACCATCCCCCTGCGACACGCGCGAAATGGCCTCGATGAGCAGCCCCAGGCGTTTGATCTCAAAATTCATCCCCACAAACAGGACGACCAGATCTTTTTTATTGATACCGTGACGCATTCGGATCTCCTGTCTGCAACTCAGGTTATCCATTTCCGAAAACCGCTCCAGGGATACACCCGGATGAATCACCTGAATCTGTTTTTCCGAAACCGGGTAGGTCTTCTGCAGTTCATCCCTGACCAGGGTCGAAACCGGCAACACCGTGGGAGCAAGAGACCCGGTTAACCCCTTCCTTTCCACCCAGATCATGCCACGGTCAAACAGGCTCAGCCGTTTGTTTCTCATGCGCCTGACCCAGGTTTCGTGGGGGATACCATGCATGGTAAATAGATCCATCCTGAAAATCCGGTCGTGGCTGTGAACCAGATCGTATGAACCCTTTTGAATCTCATGGTTTGCAAACCAGGCAAAACTGATCTGTTTCAGAAAGCGCGGAAAAACGACCATGGGGACCCGGTGAAATAGAATGGGGGCGTTGCCCCGGCGGTAGCGGTTGGCAAACACATGGATCTCAAATTCATTCCGCATGGCCAGCCGTTCCGTAAGCGCGTAAACAAACCCTTCCGCACCGCCCACCAGACCATATTTCGGGATAACCACCGCGACTTTTATCATCGTGAAACCAAGCGACCCAAAACCTTTCTTTTTTACCTGTCGCTTTTTCCGCGATTGCCCTTGCAAGGGGTAGAAAAGAAGACGTTGAGGACGGTGTCAGTTGGGAATAACCCTCTTTTCCTGTTCGATTCTTTCATGAAGCCAGGCAGCCATAAGCTGTGTGTGGGGGATACCCTTTTTGCGAGCAAGGCGTTTTACCATTGAGAGGTCAAATGGATCTAAACGAATAGATACCGGCCGGCGCGGAGGTCGTGGGATATTAAAGGCCTCTGCTTCGTTGAGATGTTGTTCAATAGCCTCGGTGCTTTCACCGGCAATCAACTTGTCCCAAGCCTTTGCTTCTTCATTGAGATCTTTCACGATTTCTTTTGGGAGCCTGGTCATTTTTTTATCCTTCTAAAATAAACCTTTTTGGTAGAATCGGACATGGGAAAAGCGGTAACGCATCGCCATAAATTGTATTTGGGGTATGGGGCCACAATTGCCTCGATGCAAAACCCGGATGCATCCATTCCCCAAAGCCGATACCTATACTCTATGGTGTTTCCCCGATTCTTTAGGTTTTTCAGAGCAAATGTCGGAAAGGGACCTTCGCCGTAGTAAACCTCTTCCACTTGCTCGGGCCGTATGCCATGGAGGTCAATATGCCTGACGTTGTCTTCATCCCAGTCAGGTTCGAGGCGTTGATCGGCTTTAATCATGAGAAGAGCATAGCGTAATTTTTTGATGACGTCAAATTTTTATCGCTATTTTAAGAATTGCAGACATTCATGACCGGATTGAAAAGCAAAACAGGGAGGACCTTTTCCAGTCTCAATAATGTGTTTTCAGTTGTTTTCTGATTATTGCTTTGATATTCTCACGATGCATGAAAAAGTCTCCTCAAAGTAAAACTATAATGCGCTGAGGGGTGAATCCAATGTGCAGGGATCCACGGGTCACTGTCTTCTGTTCCATATCTGGCCGCTTACAACCAGAAAAATGCGCCAGCCACCAACAACCCCTTGAGCACCAACTGAAGGATGAAAGAAAATGGAAATATCGGGTGTTATCGAAAGCGGCGCCGGAAAGGGGGCCTATTTCACGCAGGTGGACTGGGTGGTGAAACAGTGCGAGATTAAGTTGGATATGACACTGTTTCCAGGTACCTTGAACGTTAAAGTTGATGATAGAACGGTTCATCAACTGGGGGAATTTCTGCGGGTAGCAGACATTGAGCTGATCCCCGACGATCCATCGTTTTGTGCGGCACGCATTAAAAAAGTTACGGTTAACGGTATTGCGGCAGCGGTGGTTCTTCCCAGTGAAGACGTCAGAATTCATGACAACCGGACCATTGAATTGATTGCTTCGTGCAGCCTCAAAAAAAGGCTCAGCCTTAATGATGGCGATACGGTCACCATTGCCGGCTAAGAGGCCTTTGCACCCTTTTTTCGCATGAAAGGAATACATGACCCCATGGAGACATACAGGGAGATTTCATTTGACAAAATCTTAAAACGATGGTTCACTTGAACTCCGGGGTGGTGATCACGGGCCCCGCCATCGGTGCAGGGCCTCGGTAAAAGTTCGTACATCGGGAGTTGCCATGAGCTGCTATTTCAGACACATGAAGGATGTCCTGGAAGAGGCCGGGGTTGAAATCACCAAAGACAACAAGAGAGAGATTGATCGTATCATCCACGGCCTGGTGGATATGGCCTATAAGGATTGCTCTTCTGCCTGGAAAAACGTCAAAGAGCGTATCAAGGCCGACGAAGCCGCAAGAGGTCAGTTTATCAAAAACCTGAAGAAGGAAATCAAAGCCCTGTAGCGGAATATTTTCGGAGGATCCTGAATGGGAAATCGGGCAATTACCATGGTGATGGCATCATTTGCGGCTGATTCACTGGCACTCGGGGCCCATTGGATTTATGATACCCAGACCATCGAGGCTTATTTGGGAAGGGTGGACGCCCTCTTAAAACCGCAACCCGACAGCTATCATTCCACCAAAGCGCTGGGGGATTTCACCCATTACGGAGACCAGATGTTTGTACTGCTGGAATCCCTGACCGCCCAGAAAGGCTTTTCGCCGGGGGATTTTTCTACCCGTTGGAAAACGCTCTTCGAGAATTACAATGGCTATGTGGATCAAGCCACACAAGGCACACTGGCCGGATACGATTCGGGAAAGGGTCCGAAAGGCGGCGGTTCCCCATCCGACGACCTGGCCGGTGCCGCCCGCATTGCCCCGCTGGTTTATGCGTACTCGGATCACCTGGAAAACCTGATTGATGCTGCGAAAACTCAGACACAAATGACCCACACCAATCCCTTGACCGTGGAAAGCGCTGCCCGAGGCGTGGTGGTGGGGATGGTGCTGGGGGCCCATTCGGGTGATGAAAGCCTTCCCCTGGAATGGATATCCGTTTTGAACAAGGAACAGCAGATTGCCCGGATGTTAAAACAGCTTCGTTAGGGGGTCTTGATCAATGGAGAAACCGCTCAAATTGTGCAACCCATTTTCCTCACGGAATCCGAAGGATTCTGTTGAGGGTTTCTGAGATTAATTGGCCTTTTGAAAGATGTTTTTCTGAATTCAGGAAACACTACCAACCCTCATGCCCGTTTGGGCAAAACGAATGATCAGGTTGGGGGATTTGCCCCCAGGTTTTCTATGTTGCGCAACTTCCAATTTTTGGAAGAAACCTGTCGGTTATGGGATATCGGATCGTTTTCAAATAAAAACCAAACATCTTGGAAATTTTGTCATGGGTGCTTATTTGCAAGTGCTCGTTCATAAAACTTTTTGAGAAAGGAGGGCGCCATGAAAAAGGAATTGATGAACTACGAAGCGATCTTGAAGGTGACAAGGGACATCGTTCAGACCAAGGATCCCGAAGAGGTTGCCCTGTTAACGGTGGAAAGCGTAAAAAGGGCATTGGAGGCCAAGGGATGTGCACTGCTTCTTTTTAACCGCAAAACCAGTGAATTGGAAGTTGCGGCTTCTTTTGGTTTGAGCGAGGAATACCTGAACAAAGGTCCCCTCAGCTCTCTGCAGTCCATTGCCGGGTCCTTAAAGGACGGCCCCGTGGCCATTACCGACGTGTCTGACGATCCGCGCATTCAGTATCCGGAAGAGGCCAGGAAAGAAGGGATTTCTTCGATACTTTCAGTGCCCATTGTTGTGGGAAAAAATCCCATTGGCGCATTGCGCGTCTATTCAGCGGAACCCTGGGAAGCAACCCTGGAGGATGTGAATCTGGTCCAGGCCCTGGCACAGATCTCCGGTATGGGTCTGGAGTTGGCCCGGATGTACAGGGGTCTCAAAAGCAGCATCGAAATCCTGAAATCCAACCGGCATCCGAAGGATTTGAAATCCAAAAAATGGACCCCCTACGAGGGTGTTCCAAAAAGTGTTGAAAAACCCTGATCTGTATGCAACAGCGTACCGTCAGGTTCGGTACTTTTGTTTTTTTGGGGTTACCCAATACAAATCAAACCGTTTGGATCCGTCCGCTTCAGTTGAGGCTTCAAAGCTGTCGCAGTAGCGGGCGGGTCCAAAAAAAATGATGTTGTTCAAGATCAATCTCTAAAACATTTCGGTCGGTGTTTCATTGGTGAAGACCCCCAGTTCATGCCCGGTTCGGTCATTGATGAATCGGGCGGCAAGTTCCATTCCCACCCGGTGGGTCATTCTGAGGGGCCAGGGATTATCCATGTCTATGGTGACATAAATTTTTTGCCCTTCTGCTCTTTCAATCAACCCCTGAATTACTTTTCCGCCGATTCCCATGCCCCGGAATTTCGGATCAACCGCCGTATATCCTCGTTCCAGGTAATTGGAAAGATCGAGTCCGGTTTCAGTTTCAATCTTTTTCAGGTAACGCTCTTTGGGATATTTGTGGGTGGAGGTGCCAACCACCCGATCTCCGCAAAGAGCATAACCGATCAGGAAGGCTTTTTGAAGGTTCTCTTTTACCCAAAAAGTGCCCACGCTGCCGCCGTATGCCACAAGATCGCTGATCTGATCCAGAACGGCTTCAGGTGTTCCATCCGGTGGGGTGAAGCAATAACGGACTTCCATACTGGGTCCCAGCATTTTTAAATCCGCAGTCCGCAATAAAAAATCAGACGCAGTCAATCATACCCATGATCTGCGAGGTTTCAAAACCTTTGAGATGCAGGGCTCCGGAACGACAAGATGCCACACAGAGACCGCATCCCTTGCACAGGGTGGATTCGATCACGGCCTTGCCCGTTTTTTCATCCATCCTGGGAGCCGAATAGGGGCAGATGGACACGCAAACCCCGCAACTGCTGCAGTTGAGCGGATTTACTTCTGCAACCGTACCGCTCACGGGCAGGCTTTTGGCCGATAAAAGTGTGACGGCTCGTGCGGCGGCGGCCTGGGCCTGCGCGATGCTTTCGTCGATGGGTTTTGGGGAGTGGGCCAGACCACAGACAAACACGCCGTCGGTGGCGAAATCCACGGGCCGCAACTTGACGTGGGCTTCCACGAAAAAACCGTCTTCGTTCTGAGCCACCTTGTAAAATTGGGACAGGGGGTTTTCTTTTTCCGGAACAATGGCGGATGCCAGCACCAGAAGGTCTGCTTGAATGGTCACTTGTTTTCTGAAAACCGTATCCGTAAATTCGACTTCCACTTTCTCGTCGCGGGGTTCAATTCTCAGTTCTTTCTCAAAATTGTAGCGTATGAAAGAGATGCCTCGGGTTCTTGCTTCCCGGTACAGATCTTCCCTGAGACCATAGGGCCTCATGTCCCGGTAAACCACATAGATGTGCATATCGGGGTTTCTTTTTTTCAGTTCCAGTGCGCTTTTGATGGACTGGGTGCAGCATACTTTGGAACAGAAGGGTCGTTCCGGAATACGAGAGCCGTAGCACTGGAGGAAAACGGCTGTGCTGAGTCCATTAAGCCGGCTGTCCCCTTTGTTAAACCCCTGCTGTAATTGAAGTCCGGTCATCACCCGGGAAGATTCGATGAGGGCAGGATCCTCAGGACTATGTTCGGATGCTCCCGTCGCCATGATGGTAACACCATGCTCCAAGGTTCGGCTTTCCTGTCCTTGCATAATGGTGGTTTTGAAGTTTCCCACAAAGCCATCCACGTCGGTAATTTCAGCACCCAGGCAAACCTCCACTTTGTCCGCCGTTTCCATTTCCCGGGTCAGCTCTTGAAGATAACCTTGAATATCCTCTCCCCGCCATGTTTCGTGCAGGGATCGGGCGTTGCCCCCCAGTTTCCCATCACGCTCCACGAGGTAAGTAAAATATCCCTGTTCAGACAGGTTCTTGGCGGTCTCCATACCGGCCACCCCGCCGCCGATCACCAGCGCGTTCTGGTTGACGTTGAGAATGGGCTCCGGTAGAGGTTCCAGCAATCCCGCTTTGGCCACCGCCATCCGCACAAGGTCCTTGGCTTTTACCGTGGCAGCCTCGGCATCATCCTTATGCACCCAGGAACACTGGTTCCGAATGTTGACCATTTCAAAAAGATATTTGTTAATCCCGGCGCTGGTGAGGGTATCCTGAAAGAGCGGTTCATGGGTTTTGGGCGTACAGGCCGCTACCACCACCCGATTAAGCCCTTGCTCCTGGATGACCTCACCCATTTTGACCTGGGTATCCTGGGAACAACTGAACATGTTTTGCTCGGAAAACACCACACCGGGCAGACCCTTTGCAAACTCCACCACCGCCGGTACATCCACAACGCCGGCGATATTGGTGCCGCAACAGCATACGAAAACACCGATACGCGTCGCATCCCCTCTGATATTTCGTTCCTCGGGAATCTGGGCTTTCCGGGTCAAAGACCAACGGGCCTCGGAAAGGAGACTGCCGGCCACCCCTGCCGCCGCACTGGAATCCACCACTGACGAGGGGATATCCTTTGGCGCCTGACAGGCACCGCAGGCAAAAATACCGGGAGTAGCGGTTTCAACCGGTTTAAAACTGCCAGTGCTCACAAAATTATAGCGGTTCAGTTCCAAACCCAGTTTTTCGGCCAGCGCCCGTCCTTCGGCCGTGGCACCGAGCCCCACGGACAGCACCACAATGTCAAAGGCCTCTTCCACCCTTAGGCCTTGTTCATCAACATAGCGGATCAGGCTCATGCCGGACTCTTTATCCGGAACAATATTCGTTACCCGCGACTTTACAAACCGAACGCCCGCCTCATCTTTGGCGCGGTTGTAATATCTCTCAAAGTCTTTTCCGTTGGTGCGGATATCCATGTAAAAGATGGCCGCATCCAGGTTGCCGCCCGCGTGCTCCTTGGCCAGCATGGCCTCTTTGACGGCATAGGTGCAACAAACGCCCGAGCAATACCCTCGGCCTTCCAGATGTTCATCCCGGGAGCCTACGCACTGCAGCCAGGCAATCTTTTCCGGTTCTTTCTTGTCCGACGGTCGTACCATGTGCCCGCCGTAAGGTCCGGATGCGGACAGGATGCGCTCAAACTCAAGGCTGGTGACCACATTCTTGTTTTTGCCGTACCCATAGGTGTCGTGGTCCAGAGGATTATAGGTTTCGCTTCCGGCGGACATGATCACCGCACCCACGTTCAGATCAATATGCCGTTCCTTGTCTTCATAGTTAATGGCGTCGGCGGGACAGACCTCTTCACATTTTCCGCATTTTCCCTTGGTTAGTTTAATGCAATACTCCGGGTCAATGGCATATTTCAGGGGAACGGCCTGGGCGTATTGCACATAAATTGCCTTCCGTTTTACCAGATTGGCATCATATTCGTTGGGCACCTTTTTGGGGCATTTTTCCGCGCAGGCCCCGCAGGCAATACATTTATCCATATCCACATAGCGGGGATGTTGCAGGATGCTCACCACAAAATTGCCCGCTTCCCCTTTAAGGGCGGTAACTTCTGAAAGTGTGAGCAACTCGATGTTGATGTGCCGGCCGACCTCGACCAGTTTCGGTGAGATAATTCACATGGCACAATCATTTGTGGGAAAGGTCTTGTCCAATTGGCTCATCATGCCGCCAATGGAACTGGTTCTTTCCACAAGGTAGACGTAATATCCGGAATTAGCCATATCCAGTGCGGCCTGCATGCCGGTAATGCCACCGCCCACAATTAAGACGGAACCGAGTTTTTCTGTCGACATAAACTACTCCTGCGTTATAAAAGAAGTGATGTTATCTATAGCCACCTGGTTTTTTTCAAGACCCAAAGACTTTTCATCGACACCCATGCACAACCCCAGTAACTGAGCGTAAAGTATGGAGGGTAGAGCGTCTCCGGTCGCGCCATTGCTTGCCATCATGCTCTGAACCTGGTCAAACTGAAGCTGGCAATAGGGGCAGGCAGTGCATAGGAAATCCGCTCCTGATTCGCGACCGCTGTCCAGTTTCTTTTGGGTCAGATCCATGGAAACGCGGTCGTTTACGCCCATCAAAGGTGCGCCGCAGCAATTGAGTTTTTCGCTCCATTCCACGCTTTTTGCTCCCGTCGCCTTCACCAGTTCATCAAAGAGGGTCGGTGCCACCGGGTCATCAAACTGAGTCACTTTACTGGGACGCAAGGCATGGCACCCATAATGGGTGGCGATTTTGAGATCTTTCATTTTTCTGGAGATCTTTTTTTTCAGATTGTCCAAACCCACATCGTGGTACAAAACCGAAAGTAGATGTTTGACCTCTACCTGCCCCCGATAAGACAGGTCTCTCGGTTTTAACATGTCATTAATTTCCCGGCGCAGCGTCTCATTACCCCCAAGGATGTATTGGGCCTCTTTCAGCGTACCGAAACAGCATTTACACAGGGCCATGATGTTGACACCATCACGTTCAGCCAGGGCGAGGTTCCCGGCTGCGGAGAGAAGATAGGCTTTCCGGTCAATATTCCTCAATGGGTAACCACAACAGGTGAAATCGCGATAATCGATCAGACCCACGCCCAGACGGGACATTACCGCACGGGAAGCAGTTTCATATTGTTCAAGCCGGGCAGGAATATTGCAGCCCAGAAAAAAAGCGTATTTCATCAGTTTTCCTCAGTTCAAAGGTCTCGGTTTCTGAATTATGCAGCGGCCCCCTGCCGGGGACCCTTAATCGCTATATTCTTCAGCTGGTAAAGGATATCCGTTACTTCCACCAACTGGGGGCAGTGCTCCTGGCACTGATAGCAGGTTACACAATCCCAGATCATGCCAGCGCCACAGGCCATATCCGTGAGGCCAAGACCGAGGCAGCACATGATTTGGTGGGGCAGCAGCCCCAATGTCTCTTCAGGTTTTTCACAAACGGCCACCACGGGACAAACGCTGGTGCAATTCTGACAGGCATAACAGGCTCTAAACGTCTCAGTGTCGTAAGGCAATGCTGCTTGAGATTCCGTACCGCCGTTAAAGTTCAGTGAATCGGTTTCCGCTGCACTGGGCCATCCCTTTGCAACCTCATGCCTGGCCAGTTCAAGGGGCTTTGCATAACCCTCAGTCGTCAAATTGGGTCGATTCAACCCTCTCACAAAGGAAAATCCGGAAAGCATCAGGGGGTCACCCGTTGCATCGCTCTGAATGAGACCCTCTCTCACATTGAGCCACAGATCTCTTAAATTAATACCCGAAGGGCATACCACGGTGCATCGATCACAATTGGTGCAGATATAGACGCCTTCTCGAAGAGCCGTTCGTTCTGACGGGGAAAGGGCTTTTCCGGCGGCCAGCTTTCGGATGAATTGAAGCTTTTCCGACGGTAGGATGCAGTCGTTTCCAAGAGCATCGAATGCGGGGGATGAAGAACATCTGAGGCTGCACGTGCCGCAATGGGTACAGGCATCCAGTTCCAGCATCTGGCGTGTCAGGATATTGGCGGGGTGAGACCGCTCTTTATCCATGACCGCATTGGCCATCAGGCTTAAGGGCGTTGCGATGATATGGAACATTTTGCTGAAGGGCAGGTAGGCCAACCCGATAAAACAGGCCAGGATATGGATGATCCAGAGAAAATATGCGGCTTCGGCATCATCAAGATACTGTGCCATGGGCCGCATCCCTTTTGAAAGGTTGAAACTGATGAATGCCCATTCCGGCACCGCGTGGCAACTCTGGCAGCTCATTTCATGAAGTTCTTGACCCTGGGTCAGGAGTTCCGTCTCAAAGGGGCCGGCCACCTTTGGGGAAACCACTCCGAATTCTTCAACCCAAAAGGCTTCCAGTGCTCTCAACTCTTCGGCATCGTCCGTATCCGCGTACTCCTCCACCATGCGCTGAAACTCGTTATGGCTTATGATCTTGGCTCCTTCCAGGAAAAATCCGGTGATCATGATGATTGCCACAATCACAATGGCATAGAAGTCCATACCATTGGTCCGTAAGCGGGGAACCTTGAGGATGAAACGCCGGTACATGGCAATGGCCACGCCCGAAAAAACCATCAAACCGAACAGGTTTCTGAGAAAAAGATAGGGATTCGCCGTGGATGCGTAATCCTCGAAAAGATTACTGCTGGTCCAACTTTCAAAGGCATGAATAAAAAGCAGCAGCATAAACCCCACAAAGATGAGCATATGCATGACCCAGCGCAGGGAATCTTCCTTGAGGATTCGCCGTTGCAGGATGACATCCAGTATCAGAACTTTCACCAGGGTCACGACCCGACCGCTGAAAATCACACCCAGAATGCCTTTTAGGACTTGGGAAATTCTCTGCCCCGTTGAATAAGGGAGTTCCGGTCCGGTGATCTGTCGTGAAACCCAAGTGTAAGACTTGTAAGCAGATCCAACAATAAAGATTAAGAGAGACCCGTACAGAAGCGAATCAAAAAACATGAACCTATTCCTCACTTACTCCACGAAAATAAGAGCGGCAGATCCGAATACCTTTTCAGTCTGCCTTGTTAGTGTGCCAAAAGAGTCTGACGCCATCCGCCAATAAGCGCACCATCTGTATAAAGACCGGGGGTTTTGTCAAGATAAAATTTTCACAAAACCACATCGGGTTGATGCACCGGCGCAATTTTTACCCGTTCTAATCCTGCTCTAGAAGACAAAAACCGTAGATTTAATTTATGATCATACACCTAAACAGAGACAATTGCCAAGTACAAACATGGGAGTTGAAAAAAAGATCGTCAATTGGTAAAAGGATCCGATCATCAAAAGCGAATTCGTTAGGAGTTTTCAATTTGGGCTGCAAAATTAAATTAAGGGATGCATTCAAGGGTTACACCTTTGACCAGGATAAGATTGTTTCACCGGAAGAGACGGTGGGGCGTTTTAAGAACAGGCTCAAAGAAGTGAATCTGGATATCTTGGAGGAAACCGTTCGAATCGACAACGGCAGATTGGATATACCCATCTATTTCAGTGTCTGCGGGCGCGATGCGTTAGATATCATCGGAACCAAAAAACAGATGGGGAAAGGCGGGACCCCCAACC
>JAGHDR010000101.1 GCA_021159825.1 Deltaproteobacteria bacterium
AGACTGATGGCTGATTTCCCGCTCCTTGCTTCAGTGGAGGTGACGTAAAGCGTGTTAGCCATGGTATGCTCCTGTTGAAGTTGTCAAATGGTTAAGGCTTCGAGATTAAAAAAGGCATGCTAAATCAATCACTGCTCAAGGCGACACGCAACCCTTTAACGGGGCCTGAATGTGAAAAACGAGGCTAACGTCTTGAAACAAAAATGTAAAGTGTATAATGTCCGCTCAGGGTTGGAGGTTCCCCCGTTGAAGAAAAGGCACCCCCATGATAACCTCCTTTATGAGACCTTTGAAAACAGCTACAATCAATTTGTTTTGCACTGTCAAACAATACCGGGCATAATGGGCAAAGTTAAAGGGAAGGACAACATCGGCATGGGTTTCCAAAATGGACCATATACGGGCACCAGGCTTCAATGGATATTCCGGTCCATCATCACATTCCCGGTTTTTTTCCCCAGGTCCTCTTTGAATTGCACACCACTTTTCGACTTGGATAAAAAATGATCATCAGCGCCAGCCGACGGACCGACATTCCCGCCTTTTATGCCAAGTGGTTCATGAACCGGCTTCGGGAAGGCTATTGCACGGTCCCGAACCCCTTTAACCCGAAACAGGTGTCGCGCATCTCCCTGAAGCCTGAAAACGTGGACGTCATTGTCTTCTGGACCCGTTATCCGCAACCCCTGATGCCTTTTTTAGATGAGCTGGATGAACGGGGATACCGCTATTACTTTCTATACACGCTCATGAACAACCCCCGGGCACTGGACCCGAAATCACCATCCCACAAAAGATCCCTGAACACTTTTCGCGTTCTTTCCAACCGCATCGGCAGGGATAAAGTCATCTGGCGTTACGACCCCATCGTTTTCACCCGGATCAGCGATTGGAACTTTCACAGGGAAACCTACCAGCACATTGCGGAAGAACTGAAAGGCCACACCAGCCGTTGTATCATCAGCATTGTGGATATCTACCGAAAAGCTGCAAAAAGGCTGAAATTGCTCGAGGGGAAAGGGATTCGAATCCTGGCACCACCGGAGGAAAAATTCGCTGAACTCATGAAAAGCATGTCCGATTCCGCCGCGATTAACGGGATGGAGATTCAGCGTTGCGCCGAAGCGCCAGGCCCTGCATTGTATGGAATTCCGCCGGGAAAATGTATCGACGACGGGCTGATCCATCGTGTATTCGGTCTTGAAGTCACACACCGGAAAGATCCGTCCCAACGGGCCGCCTGCGGTTGTGTGGTCAGTCGGGACATCGGGATTTACGACACCTGCCTGTTCGGCTGCATCTACTGCTATGCCACCACCAGCCTTGACCGGGCCAGGGAGCGGCATCGAAACCACGACCCCGCCTCCCCTTCCCTGACAGGCCATTATCAGGAATTCAAACCATGATCAAGATCCGTCCATATCGGTTTTTTCTCCATCTCTTACTCCTTGCGGCGCTTTCATCGGCCGTTCCCTGTTCAATGGCTGTGGCTGATGAGCAATGGAAACCGGTCACGGACCAACTCCTGAGACGCCTCCATCTCGACCGCCGTTACCACAAATGCATCGCCGTAGCCGACGGGGATACCATCACCCTGGAGAAACTGGGCACGGTTCGATTCATCGGCGTGGACACCCCGGAGAAGAATCATCCCGAATTGCCCGTCCAGTTCATGTCGAAGGAATCGAGCGCTTTCACGAAAAAGCTCTGCCTGGGAAAGAACATCCGCCTTGAATATGATGCATTTGATAAAGACAAGCGCGGCAACTATGGCCGCGTATTGGCATACCTCTACCTGGAGGATGGCACATTCGTTCAGAAACAGCTCCTGATGAAGGGTTACGCGGCAGCCTACACCAAGTATCCATTTGATAAACACCGGAAAAATCAGTTCCTGGCCTGGGAACAAAAAGCACAACGGGAAAGGGTGGGCCTCTGGAAGAACCGGGGAATGAACGAAGTCCTGTGGATACTCAGACAGAGACACCTCCTCATCCAGGTGGAAAAGGTTCCCTCCGGCAACTATAGGCTCTGGATTGGAAACTGGTCTTCCAAAATTTTCAACAAGGACGAAATCAGCGCGAATCTCTTGCAGCTCTATGCGACAGCCCATGAACTTGCACCAATGGACCTCAAGAAACAACTGGTGCGGTACGGATATAAAAAGAGCGCGACCCCTGAACCGGCTACGGTATCGGTCATCGGCATGGCCCACAAAAAATGGGGAATCATTTACGGAAACCATGTCAAACCGCGCGTGTCGGTGACGCAACTTGATATGCAGATACAGGAATTATCCAGTTGGATAAAAAACCTAAATACCGAACTCCTGGGTGTTGTATTGCCGATAAACGGCTACCATCCTGTTCCCGATGAACTGATTCAGATTGCCGACAAACCGGAAATCGCGAAAGCATTCCTAAAAACAGAACCGATTAAAAAAGGCGCCGAACGAAGGATTTCATGGGAATCAGCTGGGAAATACATTGGAAAACGGGTGACCGTTCAAGGAACAATCGTTCGCAGTTACAACTCAGGAAAGGTTTGTTTCCTGAACTTCCACAGGAATTTCACCCGATATATGAGCCTCGCCATTTTTCAAAACGCTCTGCGGAAGTTCCCATTCCGACCGGAGAAATTCTATCTCAACAAAACAGTTCGGGTGAGGGGGAAAATCAAGAGGTATAAAGGCAGACCGGAAATCGTTCTCGAAAACCCGAGACAGATCGAGATTATCAAACAGGGACATTCTAAACAGGGAAATGGATACTGAAAACACCCTTTCTCCTAGTTATTCGAGTGGTTTCCATGGTATTTTACCTTAACCATTCCTATTCTTCTGATTTTTTCGGTACGGCAATTGAAGCATTCGAAGGAATATCGTGAGCGCGGATAACGGGATATTTGCCTTCTATATCAGTCGCAAGAAAGGTCCCATGGGCCAACGGAACCAGGTATTTTTCATCATGATCCGGGGGGTTATGCCAAGGATGAATGCCAGACAGACCGTGTAAACGAAGTCCCAGTTGGACGTATGGGGCGCTGCGATGATGACGTATTTTGGGATACCGGGACTGTCTCCTGCAGTCTTCCATCCCGAGACTTTAAAGATGAGCAGCGCCAGCTGGCGCATAAAGATTTTACAGATAAATGTGTCATGAACGGTATGATGCATTGTCAGATCCTTAATTTAAAAGTATAGGAATTTCCATTTTATGCCTAATGAATTCGGCATGATAGGATACGAGTGATTTTTTTTGAACGTCCAGCGTTGAGCATCGAATGATGAAATCGCTTCGCTCTGCCCGTTTATAAATTGGCAGATACCTTATTCAAAATTCGATGTTGGACGTTCGATGTTCGATGTTCATCTTTTAAGTCCGCCCGAAGGGCGCTAAGTTCATCTATAATCGAGGGAGTGAGCCAGGGTTAGGGGCAACGGACCAATGACCGGCGACAAGTTCCATATCAGGTTATCAATCGTTCATAAGCTGATGCTTTATGTCATACTGCTTGTTTTCTTTGCGGTGGGGGTAACCACCTATCTGATGGTAAAGCAGGAGTCTAAAGTCTTAACCGAGGCACTGACTTATGCTGCAAAACATACGGCCAAAAGCATCGCCTCCAGTACCGAGAGCGCTTTCTGGTCCCTGAACTGGATTTTTGTGGAACAGCTACTCAAAGAAATCAGCGAGGATCAATGTTCTGAAGTGATTTTCGCCAAGGTGGTAAATCCCAACGGGGAGGTCTACCTGGCCGATGACAAGGCCTATTATGGAGAGACTGTCGATTCATCCCTCCTCTTTGACAAGGAAACCCTGCTGGATAGACATTATTTCTCCGAGCAAGGGGAAGAGGGCATATTACTGATCCATCCCGTCGCCATAGGGAAAGATAAATGGTATATACTATTAGGGCTTACGCTTGAGCCGGTCAGGAAGAAGATCAGGGATCTCATCGTCCGCAATGTGGGGTTGGGGGGCCTTATCCTTTTACTGGCAATAATCGCGTTGTTCTTCCTGTCAAGATCCATCTCCGGGCCGTTAGGGCGCCTTTCCAATTCTGCAAAGGCCATCGCAGCAGGAGATCCGGATCAAAGCGTGGAGGTCAAATCAAGGGACGAAATAGGCCTTTTAGGCGATGCATTTAACGAGATGGTAAAGAGGTTAAATGATGCCAAAGTAGAGCGGGAGAGTTTCGGGCAGAAATATCAGACCCTGGTAACAACCGTTTCCAAGGCAGGAGTAGGTATTATAGTGGTCCAGAACGATAGTGAACGAAAATGGATTATCAGATATGTAAACCAGGGCATGGTTGATCTGTCAGGATATGAGACCGAAGAGCTTCTCCGGATGACCATGAAAAATATTGTACATCCGGATGATTATGGCCGGCTATCGAAACTGTACTCAAAGGAATTTTCTGAAGCTGCGTTGCGCGATGCGCATCAATTCCGTGGTGTTAATAAAAAGGGTGAAATCATATGGATCGAGATAAGCGTCGGGGCGACCGATTTTGATGGGAGAAGAGCCCTTGTTTGCTATGCCAGGGATGTTTCCAAAAGACTGGAAATTGAAGCAGCGCTGAAAGCCTACAACGAAAATCTTGAGATGATGGTTCTGGAAAGGACTTCAAAATTGAAGGATACCTTGACCCATCTTCAAGACACCCAGTCCCAGTTGCTGCAATCGGAAAAGATGGCCACCATAGGCCAGTTAGCAGCCGGCGTGGCCCACGAGATTAATAACCCTGTCGGTTTTGTCAAAAGCAATCTTG
The DNA here is from genome assembly GCA_021159825.1 of Deltaproteobacteria bacterium. Classification (GTDB taxonomy): domain Bacteria; phylum Desulfobacterota; class DSM-4660; order Desulfatiglandales; family Desulfatiglandaceae; genus NaphS2. The sequence goes on from JAGHDR010000101.1 coordinate 4,777, forward strand.
GTACCATGCGCGAATATTGCGAAGATCTGGTAAGATTATTGGCTAAATATCAAGAGCTTGAGACAGTCCTGGCAAGCGATATGGGGTCGCATGAAAAAAGCTCGGTATGCAGTTTGCTTGAAACCCTCTCCGGATTGAAGGAGGAAATTGATCTCGATTTTGTCCTGGACGACTACCAAAAAGCTGTGGACGAATCCCTTGAAGGGATGGAGAGGGTCGCAAAGATTGTTTCTGATCTCAAGGACTTTTCCCATATTGACAAGGCGGAATTAGAGGAAACAGATATTAACAGGGGGATCGAAAGCACTCTCGACATTGTCTGGAACGAACTAAAATATAAAGTGGATGTGACCAAAGATTTGGGCGATATTCCTCTCGTAAAGTGTTATTCGCAACGTTTGAATCAGGTCTTTATGAATATTTTGGTCAACGGCGCACAGGCGATTGAAAAAAAGGGTGAGATTCGAATCACGACCAGGGCAAGGGACGACAATGTGGAAATAAAGTTCAGCGACACGGGCAAAGGTATCCCCCCCGACATTTTACCAAAGATTTTCGATCCGTTTTTCACCACCAAGGACGTGGGCAAAGGAACAGGTCTCGGGTTGAACGTGGCGTATAATATTATCCGAAAGCACAAGGGGTCCATTCACGTGGAAAGCGAGGTGGGCAAAGGGACCCGCTTCACCATACGTTTGAAGGTAGATCCGGGGGCGATTGAGTGATTGAAAACAGAGAGCAGCAGAATATCGAACCGAAAAATGTAGAAGAAAAAAGAAAAATAAGCGACAATCCAGGGTCGAATCGCAAAACTCGATGACGATGATAAATGACAAATGAGGCCCCCATGGAAATTCTTATTGCAGAAGACAATACCGTCTCAAGAATGCTGCTTGAAAAAGTACTTGTGAAGTTGGGTTACAAGGTGCTGGCGGCGGAAAATGGGCTGGAGGCCTGGAAACTTTTCCAACAAAACAGGGTCAGTATGGTCATCACGGATTGGATGATGCCCGAAATGGATGGAATGGCCCTGTGCAAGAAAATCAGGGCCTCCAGCGTAGACGATTATACATATATCATTATCGTGACGGCAAAGGATCAGAAACAGAACCTTATTGAGGCTTTTAAAGAAGGAGCGGATGATTACCTCGCCAAGCCGTTTGATCCTGATGAACTCAAGGCCCGCATAAAAACGGGGGAGCGGATAGTTCTCCTTGAAAAGAAATACAAGAAGTTGGAAACGGATTTGATAAACAGCAGAGACAAGCTCAAGGTTGTTTTTGATTCAGTGCATGAGGAAATCGTTTCTGTTGACAAGGGGCTGCACATTGTTTCCGCGAACAGGGTGTTTGTGGAAAATAGAGGAAGCGCCTTTAGTGAGATCATTACCCGTCCCTATTTCACGGATAAGGATAGCGAAAAATTAAAGTCCCGTGTAATTGAGGCATTTGAGACCGGCAAACCTCAATTTCTAACGGATATCTCCGCTGATAAAAACGGCAACAAGAAATACTGCGATATTAGCTGCATACCGACAAAAGGTAATACAAGCGAAGTATATCAGGTTATTATTGTTCTGAGGGATGTAACCGAATTGGAGCTGAAATCTAAAAAAATAATTTCATTAAATAATAAACTCAAACAGGCGTTTGCCGGAGCAAACACAAAAAATGAAAAGCTGGAGAATGCGCTGAAGAGGTTAAGGGATACTCAGACAC
>JAGHDR010000191.1 GCA_021159825.1 Deltaproteobacteria bacterium
ACAATGGCAATCAACGGACTCCGAACGGACAAAATTCGCCAGCGCTTTGCAGCAGAAGGCCAGGGACCTGAAAAATCTACTTGCGAAAGTCGATAAGAATCGCTAAAAACAGATCTCCCCATCCCAAATACGGAAAATTTGAAATACGCCGGGGATACTTTAGAATAGAAAAGGCCATGAAATGAAAATATGGCAGAATATTGGCGGATTTGTGAGAAAAATAATCCCCGGACGCAAAAAAACAGTTCATTGCCGGCCATTGACCCCGATGCCCGCCCCGAACGGGATATCCCCGTCCATTTGACGCCGGAAAAGCCAGCCCAAGCTGAAAGCAAAATTGTTTCAAAATGGAATCAGTCGGATACGGTCTATGTGGCCGGAGACGGTTTTAAGAGATATTGGGAAACGCTTGAGGAAGTTTGGCGATATCAGGTCATGATGATCAGCGGGGGAAGATGCTATATGGAGCACACCTTCTCGTTTTTTCCCGAAAACAAAAGGCTGTCGGATTTGACAGGATTGATTATCGGCTGCAACTATGGAAAAGACACCTCGCAAACCGCAATCGCCCGATCCAATCTTTTCAAGGAATTGACCGTCGTAGACATTGCTGAAGACTTGCTGGTGCGCCAGAAAGCCCTGACCGATGAATTGGGATTTGGACATATATTGAATTTTGAGTGTTTGGATCTCAACAAGGACCATTTGCCGCAAAAAGACGGTTACGACTTTATTCATGCTTGGGGCACCATTCACCACATTGAAAGACTGGAAGGACTTTTTTCCGAAATCAATGATGCGCTTCTCCCGGACGGCATATTCTCCATGAGAGAATATGTTGGGCCGTCTTGTCTTCAATTTACAGATCAAACCGTGAGCCTTGTAAACAGGATACTGTCCACCATCCCCGACCCATTTAAGAGGGATGAACACGGCAAAATTAAAACCGAATCCTGGCATCCGACCCGCAATGAAATCGTTTCAGATGATCCTTCAGAGGCGGTTAGAAGCGACCGGATATTGTCCATTGCCGAGAAGAACCTGAATGTCCTGGCTTGCTCAATGACCGGAGGAACCTTGCTCAATCCGCTTCTGCACGGAATTGCCGGAAATTTTGAGGGGACTGAAGAAGCCCTGAATATCCTGAAAATGATCATACTATTCGAGCAAACGCTCATTGACGCCGGGGTAATTTCAAGCGACTACGTGTACCTGATCGCCGGAAAGAAATATGACCCGTAAGGGCCAATGGGATGAACACATGTCCCATGACCCCTTGATTTTAATCAAACGCGTAACTTTTTTTTATCATACAAACCACAAAGAATCGCCGAATATCTAAGTATCCGCGATTGTTCTTTATGACGTGGATGTCCCCATGAGCGCGAGACAGAGAAACGCAGACTACTCATTGCCCCCCCGCCTTATGAATGCCTCAAGCTCCCTGGAAGGCGACAAGGAACCGATTGGAAAACACTTAACAGACCGGTTTGAGGAAGCGCATACGGAAATAGGACTATTGGAATCGGCTCTCGGGGAAAGAGATGGAAAAATCGCACAAATAAAGTCGATCCTGAAACAGAGAGAATTCGAACAGATAAACCAACATGCCAAGCTGAAAACGCTAACCCGAAAACTGAGCTATAAAGAAACGCGGATCCAATCCCTTGAAAATGAACTGGATGAGATTCATAAGGTCAGGTTGTGGAAATTTCTTCGCGCCTATGCCAAGCTGAAATCACTTTTTCGCACGAACCCCGGAACCGCCTTCAGAAGAACTTCTCAAAAAATCCAAATGGACGGACTATTTGCCACCATCATTCAGGGGGGGGCATATTTCTTGGGGAAAAACAAACCCAATGCCCCCCACAATGTTTTGAAACTACCCCTGCCCCATGATTACGAGGCCTATCTCTCCATTCATCTGCCTTGCCTGCACCAATTGCTTTCTCAGCGCCAGGAAATTTTAACATGGGAAGACCGCCCCCTGATCAGTCTGATCATGCCCATTTACAATACCCGCATTCAATGGCTGAAGGACCTTCTGTCATCTGTTTCAAACCAGACCTATGATCGATGGGAGGCTCTCCTGGTGGATGATCATTCCACATCCTTTGAAACCATCGCCCTGTTGCGGGAACAGACCAAAAAGGACCCACGATTCAAACTCATGGAGCGTACCGAAAACGGGGGGGTGGCAGCAGCCTGCCAGGAGGGACTGAAAGCAGCGTCCGGCCTGTTTGCCGCCGTGGTGGATCATGACGACATTCTGGAACCCGATGCCCTTTACCATGTAGTTTCCAGGCTGAGATCAGAACCGAATGTGGACCTCATTTATTCGGACGAAATTCTGATGGATATAAACGGAAAGATCAAGCAAGCGGTGTTTCGACCGGATTATTCCTACAACCGGCTATTGAGCCATCCCTACATTGTTCACCTGACCGTATTTCGCAGGGCGCTGGCGCTTCAGGTCGGCGGGTTTGACCGATCCTACGAGACCAGTCAGGACTACGATCTTCTGCTGCGCCTGGCGGCGGTAACGGATCGTTTTGCACATGTTCCCAGAGTTTTGTACCGCTGGCGTCAGCATGCGGAAAGCATGGGACATCAG
>JAGHDR010000325.1 GCA_021159825.1 Deltaproteobacteria bacterium
AATCCGTTATAGTCAGCATATTAGATGTTCCTCTAGATCGTGTACCTTTCTCCGAGCATGCTGCAGACTTAATGCCCAAAGTAGAACGTTCAGAAATAAATGGTTTGCTTTGTGCTACAACAGTAACAATAATTCACTATCTCTTGTCAAAATTTCTAGATAAAGAAGAAGCAATAAAAAGCATTAATTCGTTAATGGCACTACTTGAAGTGGCCTCGGTAAACCGGTTGGTAATTGAAAATGCTTTAAAAGCAAAATTTACTGATTTTGAAGATTCAGTTCTTCATGAATCTGCAAGACATGCCGGAGTAGAATATATCGTCACCAGAAACATCAAAGACTTTAAAAAATCAAAAATACCAGCATTTACTCCTACAGAATTCTTAAGTATGCTAGAAACCTTAGGCTGGGGTAGAAACGCATAAAATCATGGACGTCCCTCTGGATGTCCCTCGTCCCCTCGAACAGCTTTTATTGTTACCCCCCAAAAACACCTTTCCATAAATCCCAGAACTCAGGGAAAGACTTGTTGACGCAGGTGGGATTCTGAATGAGAACTCCCGGGACTTTTAACCCCACCACTGCCAGGCTCATGGCCAGACGATGATCGTCATGGGGGTCTACCTTAGCACCGAAAAGCCTTTCGCCGCCATAGACTGTCAGAGAATCCTCGAATTCTTCCACCTTTCCCCCCAGCTTGCGCCATTCCTCAGTCACGGCGCTCAGTCTGTCGCTTTCCTTAAACCGGAGATGCCCCACGTTCCGGATGGTGGTCTTTCCCTCGGCGAACAGGGCCACGGCCGCCAGGGTGGGGACCATATCGGGCATGGCCCCCATATCCACATCGACCCCTGTCAGCGGGCCGCCTGAAACCGACACCCGATCCGATTCCCTGTTAACAACACATCCCATAGCCTCAAAAACCTTCAGCAACCGGATGTCCCCCTGCCGACCCTCGGGATGGATATTCCGGGTGGTTACCGTCCTTCCGGTGATCGCCGCAGCAGCCCAGAAATAAGAAGCGGACGATACATCCCCCTGAACCGTGTAGTCTCGCGGTTGGTATTGTTGTCCGGCGGAAACGCTGAAGCGGGTATATCCCTGCCGTTCTACCCGGACACCGAATGCCGCCATCACATCAATGGTCACATCCACATAGGGTTTTGACACCAGGTCCCCTTTTACCGTGATTTCCACGTCTTCTTGGGCGTAGGGGCCTGATAACAACAAAGCCGAGAAAAACTGACTGCTGGCATCCCCCGGAAGCGCCACGGTGCCGCCCAAAATGCCGTCGGAAGTGATGCGGATGGGGGGACGACCATTGTCGTTTACACAGGAAACCTCCGCCCCCAGCTGACAAAGGGCATCCACCAAAGGCCCCATGGGCCGCTCCTGCATACGGGGGGTTCCGGTCATCAAAAACGCCCCCTTTGCCAAGGCCAACACAGGCAGGAGCAGTCTAAAAGAGGTCCCTGAATTGCCTAAGTAAAGCGCTTTTTCCCAGGGCTGGTTCCAAGTATTTTCACCGATCCCCTCCATGACCAGAGGGTCCCCGTTCCGCTCCATTTTGACGCCGATGGCCTCCAAAACATGGGCCGTGTAACGGGTATCTTCGCATCTCAGATCATTTCTCAATACGGTTTTCCCGGCCGCCAGACCCCCGGCAATGAGGGCCCGGTGGGTGATGCTTTTTGATCCGGGGATGGTTACCACGTGATGGTCGCCCGGAGTTATTTTCGCTCTGTTCATTTCCGCTCCAGTTCATTCTTCGAGTGCATTCTTGACCACAGTCCGCATTAGATCCACATCGGGATCCAGGTCGGTCCAGAGGCGGAACTGCTCCGCTCCCTGATGGATGAACATCTCCAGTCCGCTGATGGTGGTGCATCCCTTGGCGCGGGCGTTTTTGAGCAGGCGGGTTTCAAGGGGATTATAAATGGCATCCATTACCGTCATGTCTTCCTGCAACATATCATCCGGTACCGGAGAGGCATTCTCGTGGGGAAACATGCCCACGGGCGTTGTTTGGATCAAAACATCGATTTTTGTTTCCCGGATTCTCTCTAAGGGAATGAAACGGCATTTCAAAAACGCTGCAAGGGCAAGGCCGCGATCCACTGACCGATTGGCAACCACGAGTGCCATTCCCTTTTCCCGGGCCATAAAACCGATCCCCCGGGCAGCGCCGCCGGCGCCCACCAGTACACAGCGTTTGCCCGCAAGATCGATTTTCGCCTCAAGGGCCTTCATGGCCCCCAATCCATCGGTGTTGTATCCTTTCAAGCGGCCGCTTTTATTCACAATGGTATTGACGGCGCCGATCCGTTCCGCCAGTGAATCCAGTTCATCCAGGTAGGGGATAACCGACGTTTTGAAAGGGATGGTGACGCTCATGCCGCAAATGCCCAGTGCCCGCATACCGTCGATGCTCCCTTTTAGATCAGACGTTTCAAAAGCCGCATACAGGGCATTGACCCCCGCAGCGTTAAAAGCGGCATTGTGCATGACCGGGCTGAGGGAATGACCAATGGGGTTTCCCAGCACACCGTAAATTTTCGTGAGCTTATTTTTCATGAAGACAGCGCCTCCAATATCATTTTCATCTCCTTTACGGGCACCTGACCTGAGGCCGACTCCTGGCCCTTTTCGAGGGAGGCAAACGTAACCGCTCCCCCAAGGACCGGGCAGGCCACCCGGCTGATGCGTCCCAAGGGACCCATACAGAAGGCGATTATGCCGATGCCCATCTTTTCGGCCAAAGGGATCAATCCCAGCACGGTCAGGTTATCCGCCAGTGTTCCGGCATGGGTGACGATCTTCACCACATCCGCCCCCGTGGCCGCCATTTTTTCAAACAGATCCGCCAGCTTTTCCTTTGAAGGGGTTCCGTTACGGAAGTGTTTTGACAGGATCAGCTTTGCAGCGCTCCGGTTCTCAAATAACAACCGCCGATGTTCCGGGGGGATGGCATATTCCACATCCACAAAATCCGCTCCCAGTCTCACGGCTTCCTTGAGATAATCCACGCGCGCACCGTAAGGGGCGCGGCCGTGTCCCCCCTCTTCCTCGGATCGATAAGTAATGATTACCGGTTTGGAAGCCGCCCCTATGATCTCACTCAAATCAAAGGAATCCATAACATCCAGCCGGACTTCCATCAAATCACCAAAAGCTGATGCCGGCGCCATTTTCCGGAGGGCATCGGACGTGTTCCGCGCCATAATCGGAATACAGATCATGCCCATCAATTTTCAATGATGGATTCATTGATCTTGTGACCGAAATGCCGGCCCGCTGCTTCCACCCGGCCCAGGACCACATCCCCCGGATGCAGGTTGACCACCGAAATGGCCTGACCCTCTTTTCCCACCAGACGGATGGTTTCCGCATTTTGCAGAATCATGGATACCTCACCATCCGGACCCATGGCCTCCACCAGGAGAAGGGGCCGCTGTTCAATTTTCACCCGACCCACCACCAGGGAAACAGCTTCTCCCTTCCAGTTGACGCAGAGCACCTCTTTACCCGCCTTCAGTTCGGAAAGATAACTCGTTTTTCCACCGGGAAGGGACACATAGGCATGGACGGCGCCGGCGTTTACCCTGAAAGGCCTGGGGGCCACATAGGGATTTTCAATGCTCTCCGCATGCACCAGAAAAAGACCTTTGCTGCTGTTTCCCACCAGAATTCCCTCCCCTTCGCCCATCATGGTGCAGGTATCCACACAGACCCGGTCCCCCATGCCCATGGATCGGACCGACCGGATTTCCAGCGGGCACAGTTCCAGTTTCTGTCGTTCCGACTTGACCAGGGAAAGCATCTCCTTTACCATAACCGGATCCATCGCGGTAATGACCAGTCCGTCTACGCCTTTTTCAAGCACCGTTAATGCCATTTTGGCATCATCCGGGTTGTCCGCTTCCACAAAAATATTCTGGGTCCTGGCCACCAGGTTTTCCAGGGGGATAACATTCCAGTCCGTGGTCCTCACCACCACCTTCTTGTGACGGCTCATGTCCACGATTTTATCCTCATCTTCCGTGGATGAGATTTCAAGAAGCACCACGTCCTCTTCCCATCGGATATCCCCTTCATGGGAAACCGTCTGAATAACACCCAGTTCCTTGACTTTTCCGACATCCTGGGAAGCTACCATAACAGCGTCCGCTCCCCCTTCAAGGGCCGTGGTCACCAGCTCTTTTTGCCACGGATCCGCCTTAACCCAAACTTCTTTCATAATTCATTATCCTTTCTCGTCAACCTTCCCGAAATAGCCTTTCAAGCTTTCAAACATCTTCCCGAACTTCTTTATATCCCCCTGTTTCACCATGGCAAGGATTTCACGGGCACCCTCAAAATAATTGCTCATAAATCCGAGAGCGCTTGGATTTTCCATCAGCAGCGACCCAAACAGCTCTTCAGACTGCCCCATCATATTCTTGACCCGATCCACTCTCGTCCGGAAGGCCGGGGTGGCAAAACCTTCCAGGGCGTCAAGGCTCAAACCCGAACGGGCCATGCACATGGCGAACGCCAATGACGCAAAATGGTTTGTCCCTTGAATCATCCCCATCGCATGATCATGGGCATCGGGCGTCGAAACAAGGACGTTTACGCCCGAAGATTCGAGGATTTCCCTTATCCAGACCATACCCGCCTTCCCCCTTCCCTCGCAAAGAACGCAGGTCTTTTTTGAATTACCGCTGTTTCCCGGCCCGAAGAGGGGGTGTGCACCCACCACTTCCGCCCCGGAGAAATGCAGCATGGCAGCCATGGGCTTTGCTTTGACGGATGTCAAATCCATCAGCAGAGCATCTTCCGACGCCAGGGGCGCAATCTTTCGAATCACTTTAACCGTGTCCTTCATGGGCACGGAAAACACCAGCACATCACATTTCGCGGCCGCCCGCTCCGGGGTGATTGCGGTTCTTCGTCCCACGCGCATGATCTCCCGGCAGTGGGGCTTAAGCATATCCGAGAACCAGGCCCCCATGCGGCCCGTCCCCCCGATTACGGCAACCTTCGGGTTTATGAGACGTTGCCGGCTAATTTTTAAGGACAAACCGGTCATGATGCGTCACCGGATGGATAAGATCCCAACCATTTCATAAATACGCACAGCGTTTTCATCGCAGCCAGGGCATCGGCCAGGTCGGGATCGTTCCTGTGCCCTTCAAGATCCACAAAAAACAGGTATTCCCACGACCGCATGCACATGGGCCTCGATTCAATACGGCACACGTTAATCTCTCTTTGGGCCAGTGCTGAAAGCATCCCGGCC
>JAGHDR010000285.1 GCA_021159825.1 Deltaproteobacteria bacterium
AGATAGGTTATTGAACCGGGGAAATCGGGCACTTAGGGTTGCAATTTCTCCCATGCCATGATACTCGGGGCCTGACAACCATATAATATACCAAAAACAATCATGTTTTGGTAAAACTCTCAGGGAGAAATCAAATGAATACTGGCAGCCCGGACCAGATCGATTTTAATTTTGATAAAAATAATCTGTGCCGTGAAGAGTCCGTTACGGATCTCAAGGTAGGGTCCATCAGGTGCCTTCGGCCCATCAAACCGGACGGAGCCGATGATGAAAACCGTATGACCATTTTTGTGGGCCACACCCAGCTCCATTCCCCACAAGGACTTGTTCCCCTTCAATGCCCGTTGAAAGCCACCACCCTGAAACAGGCCATAGAAGAGTTTCCCGGCGCCATGAAAATAGCCCTGGAAGAGATGGTGGAAAGAGCGAAACAGATGCAGGCACAACAGGCTGCCCAAAAAGAGAATGAATCCCGAATTATTACCCCCGGCAGGTAGATTTCTTGGCCGCCCAGCATAACATTATAGAACATGAACTGCCGGACGGCTGGGAAGTGATGGCCGGAAAAACAGCTGTGGACAACGACTATCTCAGCCTCAAACTGGCAAAGCCCAATGATTACTGGTTCCATGTCCGGGGCATGCCCGGCAGTCACGTGTTGCTGAGGACCGGTTCCGGAGAGGCGCCGAACCGGGACACCCTGAAGCAAGCCGCCGCCGTGGCCGCTTATTACAGCAAGGCGCGACACGGCGGCGTTGTGCCGGTTTCGTGCACTCAGGCCCGATACGTCACCAAGCCCAGAGGGGCCAAACCGGGTCTGGTTCAAATCCGGAAAGAAATCATTTTGAAAGTACGGCCGGCGTTACCGGAGGGCGCTCCTCCGTAAACCCATCAATCAACTTCCTTGCAATGCTGATTCCGGGTGGAATTCGCGGCAGGCGGTCCGGTTCAAACCAGTCCGCATGGGAGATTTCAACCCCGTCTTCTTTTATTTCACCGCCGGCGTATTCCGCAGTGAACCCCACCATGAGAGAATCGGGAAACGGCCAGGGCTGGCTTCCGAAATAGCGAATATTTTTGACCGATATGCCCACCTCTTCAGATACTTCCCTTCTGACGCACGCTTCAAGGGTTTCACCCGGTTCCACGAATCCTGCCAGAACGCTGTAAAAGTCTTCGGGGAATCGGGTTGAATGAGCCAACAGAATTTTACCCTCCCTGACCACTGAAACGATGATGGCCGGAGAAAGCCTGGGGTAATTAATCAATCCACATTCCGGACATATTTTAGCCCTTTCGTCTGGTTTGTCCTCGTTTGACTTTCCGCATCTGCTGCAATATTGATGGTTTCGATGCCATGCCAGCACGTGACCGGCCAACCCTGCCGCCTGAACCCCATCCGTTTCGAAACGCCGAAACACCTGTCGCAATTCCATGGCCGAGAAGGGTTCAGGGATAGCCTCGTTGCTTCCCAATCCCGACGCATAGCATGGCTGACCATTCAACATGCCGAAAAAGTGCTGCCCTTCGGTAGAGAGATTGGTTTTTTTAAGATCACGCGTTTTCGGAATGCGGGTGTTTTCGCCTTCTTGAATGACCAGGAGACGCTGTTTTCGGAAAAAAAACCAGAAGGCATTTTCAGGTGGTATGAGGGGCGGTTCGGCAGTGGATACAAACGTCATGGTTTTCTCTCCTTATTAATCAAATGGGCAATTGCACCATCGATAGCAGGCTGGTGAAAAAGAGTCAAGAATGAGGAAAAACATCGGCCATTATGCACATTGACCTTTCGTGTTAACGCATTATATTATTCTCCAACCGGGCTCTCCCAGAGCTCGTTTTTTTTACGTCGTGATTGAGGCAGAAAATGAACAAACAGCACAAACAGGAAGTGGATCGGCGGCGGAATTTCGGTATTATCAGCCATCCGGACGCCGGAAAAACAACCCTGACGGAAAAACTGCTGCTTTTTGGCGGCGCCATTCAGCAGGCCGGCGCCATCAAGGCCCGAAAAGCCGCACGCCATGCCACCAGCGACTGGATGCGTATTGAGCAGGAAAGGGGCATATCCGTTACCACCAGCGCCATGAAATTCAACTACCGGGACTTTGAGGTAAACCTGCTGGACACCCCGGGGCACCAGGACTTTTCCGAGGACACCTATCGCGTACTGACGGCTGTAGACAGTGCTCTGATGGTTATCGACAGCGCCAAAGGTGTGGAACCCCAGACGGAAAAACTCATGGAAGTCTGCCGGATGCGCAATACGCCCATTATCACCTTCATTAACAAACTGGACCGGGAAGGACTTCCCCCCCTGGATCTCTTGAGCGACATTGAGGAAAAACTTCAAATCGAGTGCGTACCCCTGTCATGGCCCATCGGAATGGGAAAAGCCCTTAAAGGGGTCTACAATCGTCATCACCCGGGACTGCATCTCTTCACACCGAGGCGATCTTCCTTGTCGCAGGAAGGTTTAATGATAGAGGATCTTGCCGATCCTCGTCTCGACGAATTGCTCGGTAATCAAGCCGACGAACTTCGTGAAGATGTGGAATTGCTGGACGGCGCCGCCAATCCCTTTGACCTGAACCACTACCTGAAAGGAAATCAAACGCCTGTTTTTTTTGGCAGTGCCATCAACAACTTCGGGGTAAAGGAATTGCTGGACGCATTTGTTGAAATGTCGCCGGCGCCTATGTCCCGCAACACCTTGACTCGGGAAGTGTCGCCTTATGAACCCGCCTTTTCAGGATTTGTCTTCAAAATTCAGGCCAATATGGACCC
>JAGHDR010000329.1 GCA_021159825.1 Deltaproteobacteria bacterium
AAAGCTCAAAGCCACAGGAATAGTGAGCTATTTCGAGGACTTTGGGATTGAGGATCGGATGAAGATGGCCTGAAGATGGGATGCGAAAATGACAAGTTATTTTTTGCCAGGCCCTTATTATCCAATCATCCGAGTTTGACCTAATTTTCGACGTCAGTATTATTCGTTTTAGCGTGCTTTTCCAGGGTGCCCGCATTGCACCCGGCTTTTTCGTAATTGTCGATGGCCCTCATTTTCAGTTGATTGTCTTTGATCTTTTCCGCATGGGTATCCGCCAGTTCGGCGGCGTGGCTCCACATGCCTTCCTTTTCATAAGCAGCGATCTTTCGACCGATGTGCGCATGTTCTTCCGAAGCTTCCATGACGGCTGCTCGGCACCAGGAGATGATTTTCCGGACGTCATGTCCGCAACGGGGGCATTTTACAAGCGGCTCGTCATTAATTTGTTGAATGAATTCAAACCCATGCTTACATTTATTGCAAGTTTGGTTTAAATTAACGGGTTCGTATTCGTATATGGGCATGGCTGCAGTTTCCCTCAATGTATCTGTTATTCGGATGGCGTTTATACGCCTCCCGGTGTCTCAATTCTTCGCCATCGCGGTCCATCCGGCGTATCGATTACCTCAATCCCCATCTTTTCGATTTCTTTTCTCAATTCGTCGGCTGTGGACCAGTCTTTTTGGCTTCTCGCCAACTCCCTTTGTTCAACGAGTGCTTCCACTTCGGGAACGGCGTCGGGAGGTTTCAGGTTCATAATTCCCAGGACCGAATTAATTCGCCCGAGAGCCGCGAGTATCTTTTCCCGGTCTGAAGCCGAAAGGCCTTTTGAGTCCATCCGTTGATTGATGTCTCGGGTAAAGCGAAAAAGGGATGCCAAGGCTGCGGCTACATTGAAATCATCGTCCATGGCCGCCACAAAACCTTGTTTAAGGGCATAAACGGCTTGGTCGAATTCAGGGTTCGCAGGGGCCGATGCGGCGAAATATATTTTTTGAACAAATTGGTCAAGATGGGCAACGGTGTTTCTGACGGCCGCAAGCTTGGTATGGGAAAAGAAGATCGGTTTCCGATAGTGGCGACTGAGCAACCAGTATCGAATTTCCTTTCCCGTGGAGCCTTCTGCCAGGAGATCTCTCAAGGTTAGATTGACATCATCGGATGCATTGGCGCCATTGAACATGACCGGTTCATTGTGAAGCCAGTAATTGGAAAACGGCCTGTCCGTGGCGGCCTGGCTGATGGCGATGGCGTTTTCGTGGTGGGGAAATGCCAGGGCCACGCCGCTGGTGTGGATGTCATGGGTGGGCCCCAGGGTTTTAAGGGCAATGGCCGCGCACTCAAGATGCCATCCCGGGCGTATATTTCCCCACTTTGTTTTAAAAAAAAGCCCGGTCTTCAATTCGCTGAGGGTAGATCTTTTGAGCAGGGTGAAATCCTTGGGGTTTTCTTTCTCATATTGGTCCAGATCAACTGTTTTACCGATTCTGATTTTATCCAGATCAACGTTGGAGAGTTTCCCATAATCCTTAAACCTGGAGATATCAAAATATATGGACCGCAGCTTCTCATAGGCGTACCCCTTTTCCAGAAGGGTCCGGGTCAGCTCGATCATATCATCCACATGTTCGCTGGGCCGAGGGTACCGGGAGGCCCTGGTGATGTTGAGGCTGTCCAGATCCGTCATGAAAGAACTGTAAAACATATCGGTAAACTCTTTCAGGGAAACACCGGCCCGTTGTGCGCCTTCAATGGTGCGGTCGTCCAGGTCCGTCACATTCATGATGTGGGTTATACCGTACCCTTTGTAGGTCATATAACGGCTGATTAAATCGGAAAAAAGCAGGCGTCGGCATTGCACGAGATCAATAACTTGGCAGAGGGTGGGGCCGCAGGAATAAAGGGTGACATGCTTGTCTTTTATGGGGACAAAATCCTCTTTTTTGCGGGTCATGGTGTTGTATACGCGAATCCCTGATTTCTTTCTGGCCATGAACAGGGGCGTACTGAGGTATCTCTCGCCGCCGTCGGCCAGAAGAACCACAATACGGCCCCGTTCCATCTTACGGGCTACCTTAAGGGCTACCGCCATGGCGGCGCCGGAACTCATCCCCACAAAAATCCCTTCTTTCCTGGCCAGCATTCGGGAGGTTTCAAAAGCTTCTTCGTCCTCAATGTTGATGATCCGATCGGCTCTCTCTCTTTCAAATATCCCCGGCTGGTAGGATTCCTTCATGTTTTTGAGCCCCTGGATTTTGTGTCCCAGATAGGGTTCCACGCCGATGATCTGAACGGAAGGGTCCAATTCCTTGAACCGCCTGGAGATGCCCATCAGGGTGCCGGTGGTTCCCATGGTGGCCACAATGGCGTCAAGCCGCCCTTCCGTCTGCTCCCATATCTCCATGGCGGTGCTCTCATAATGGGCCATCCAGTTGGCGTCGTTGTTGAATTGATCGGCCAACCAGAATTTTTCAGGATTTTCACGGGCCAGGTTGTAGACATGTTCAATGGCGCCATCGGTTCCCAGGTGCGCCGGGGTGAACTCTATTTCCGCCCCCAGGGCCGCAAGAATCTTGACCCGTTCTTCACTGACGGCTTCGGACATGGTTAATAAAATATCGTAGCCCTTGACGGCGGCCACTATGGCCAGACCGATCCCCGTGTTGCCGCTGGTCGCTTCTAAAATGGTCTTGCCTTTAATTAACGCCCCCGATTTTTCAGCCTCTTCGATCATTTTCAAAGCCGGCCGGTCCTTGATGGACCCGCCTGGGTTAAGCC
>JAGHDR010000176.1 GCA_021159825.1 Deltaproteobacteria bacterium
ATTCGGTTATCTGAATTTCATCAATAATAAAATCCTTTCGAAGAATCGGCATGGAAACAGCCTGCTTAAGCAACGGCAGGTTTTTGAGATCCCCTTTGAAAAATTTCCTGTCGGTCAGCAGGGAGATGGCGGCGGCGCCGGCTTTCTCATAAGCGCGCCCGATGATCAGAGGATCGGAATTTTCACGAATGATACCTGCCGAGGGAGATCCGAATTTGATTTCGGCAATCAGGTCGATCCCGTCGCCGGACCTGAGAGCCTCACTGAAATTACGTGGGTCGCCCGCAAAGGGGTTTTCGGGCAACGGATAACCGTCTTTTTTCAGGCTTTTCACTTCCCTCTTTTTTTCTTCCAGGATTTCAACCAGCTTGGCGTGCATTATAGTTCCTTTCGTACGAAGTCGGTGCATCCTCGGGTGAAATCCACCAGGGCGTCCAGCTTTTCCCTGGCTTTGCCTGAATCAATCACCTCTTCCGCCCGTTTGATGCCTTCAGCAAAATCCGCGTCCAGGCCGGAAGCCACGTAGGCGGCGGCGGCATTGAGCAGGACCATCTCCCGTTTGGGGCCTTTTTCACCATCAAGGATCTGACGGATGATTTCCGCATTCCGTTTGGCGTCGCCTCCCTGTATGTCTTCAGGGGCGGCGCGTTTAAAACCGTAGGTCTCCGGTTCCATATGAAAGGTTTTGAGTTCGCTGTTTTTGAGGTGGGTTATTTTTGTTTTTCCGCAAATACTGATTTCGTCGTAAGTGCCCTCGCCGCACACCACAAAGGCCTCTCGGGCTCCCAGGTTGCCCAGTACTCGGGCCATCATTTCCGTCAGGTCAAGGGCGTAGACTCCCAGAACCTGTACGTTGGCACCCGCCGGATTGGTCAATGGCCCCAAAAGGTTGAAAAAGGTCCTGAGCCCGATTTCACGCCTTGGTCCGGCGGCGTATTTCATGGCCCCGTGAAAATTCGGGGCGTAAAGAAAGCCAATACCGACCTCTTTCACGCATCGTTCCACATCCGCGTGGTTGATGCTCAGGTTGACGCCCAGATTTTCCAGTACATCCGCGCTGCCGCAGAGGCTGGAAACCGCGCGATTGCCGTGTTTGGCCACCCGCAGCCCGGCCCCGGCCGCCACAAAAGCGGTGGTGGTGGAAACATTGAATGTCCGGGTGCCGTCGCCGCCGGTGCCCACAATGTCCAGCAGGGTTTCATCTTCCGCATTGATTTCATCCCGGTCAATACTGACCAGGTGGTTGTTGACGTTAATTTTTCCGGATTTCTCACGCATAACCCTGGCCGCTCCCGTAATTTCCGCCACGGTTTCGCCCTTGATCCGGAGCGCGGTCATAAATGCTCCGATCTGTGCCGGGGTCGTTTGACCGGTCATGATTTCATTCATGACGGAAATCATCTCTTCTTCCTTCAGGTCCCGCCCATCAACCACTTTAGCGATTGCCTGTTTAATCATTGGGGTATTCTCCTCAAAAAGTTTTTCATCATATCCATCCCCACATCGGTTAAAATCGATTCCGGATGGAATTGTACCCCTTCCATGGGGTGTTGTTTGTGTCTGATTCCCATGACTTCGCCCCGCTCGGTCCAGGCGCTTACCTCAAAGACATCCGGAATACTGCCTTTGTTAACAAGCAGGGAATGATAGCGAATGGCGGGAAAAGGATTGGGCAGGTCATTGTAAATGGTCCGGCCGTCATGGAAGATGCGGCTCGTCTTACCATGCATGATCCGGCCTGCTCTTATTATTTCAGCGCCGAAGGCGGCGGCCATGGATTGATGGCCGAGGCATACCCCAAAAACCGGAATTCGCTTCCCGAAATGCCGAATGGCGTCCACCGAAATGCCCGCATGATCCGGCGTTCCCGGGCCGGGGGACACCAGCAGGGCGGTTGGATTCAACTCTTCGAGGCCCGGGATGTCCACCTGGTCGTTCCGTCGCACTAGAATTTCTTTTCCCAATACCTGTACCATCTGAACCAGATTGTAGGTAAAGGAATCGTAGTTATCAATCATCAAAATCATTTTGTTTGGTCCCTCCCGATGGCCTGAAACATGGCGCCCGCCTTATTCAGGGTTTCCTGGTATTCCATTTCCGGGTCGGAATCGGCCACAATGCCGGCACCCACCTGAATGGACAGTTGATCATTGTGAAGGGTTATGGTGCGGATGGTGATGCAAAAGTCCATGTTGCCGTTGAACCCGAAATATCCCACGGCCCCCGCATAGGGACCCCTGGGCGATGGTTCCAGTTCATGTATGATTTCCATGGCCCGAATTTTGGGGGCGCCCGAAACCGTTCCTGCGGGAAATGACGCCATGAAGAGGTCAAAGGCGTCTTTTTCCGGCCTCAACCTGGCTTCCACCCGGCTTACCAGGTGCATCACATGGGAGTAGCGTTCCACTTCCATCAACCGGGGAACCGTCACCGTCCCCGGCGCCGCCACCTTGCCCGCATCGTTTCTGCCCAGATCCACCAGCATGATATGCTCGGCTCTTTCCTTGGTATCCGCCATGAGTTCCCGTTCCAATGCCTGGTCCGCCTTCTCATCTTTGCCTCTGGGGCGCGTCCCTGCGATGGGCCGCACTTCAATGAGGCCGTCGGTGAGGCGCACGAGAATTTCGGGGGAAGCGCCGATCAGTCTGGTTTCCCCAAAATTGAGATAAAACATGTAGGGTGATGGGTTGATGCTTCTGAGTTTTCGATAAAGGGCAAAATCATCTCCTGATACGGTTCCTTGAAATCGCTGGGACAGGACTACCTGGATCGCATCTCCGGCGGCAATATATTCCTTGGCCTGCGCCACAGCTCCCATGAAGGGCTCTTTTTCGACATTGGACCTGAGCTTTGAAACCCTGATGCCATTTTCTTCCATAACGGTGGGAACAGGCTGTCCGAGTTCGGCAATGGTTTCATTTACCGCATCGCATGCCTCCAGATAGGCTGCTTCCGGGTCCTTGTTTTCGAATACATGGGCATGGGCTGCTACCGTAATCTTGTGGGTCAGGTGGTCAAAGATGATGAGCCGTCGGGAAGCGGTGAAAATGCATTCGGGCATGTCCGCATCCATGCCATTTCCCGGGACCGGTTCCCAGGTTCGAATCAGGTCGTAGTTGAAAAACCCCACGAGTCCTCCTTGAAACGGGGGGAGATCCTCTGATGCCACTGAACGGTATTGTGAAACCAGATCCCTCAAAATTTCCAAGGGATTTTCCACTTGACGAAGGGTTTCGGTTTCGCCGTTCCTTGTGATCTCTATTCGTTGATTCACGAACCGGGCCACCACCTGGGGCTCGTATCCGATAAAGCTGTACCGCCCCCAACTGGTTCCGCCGTCGGCGCTTTCCAGAAGATAGGAAAATGACTTGTCTTTTATTTTCAGGTAGGCTGAAACCGGTGTTTCCGTATCCGCCAGGAATTCTCCGTACACCGGAATCAGGTTGCCCTGTGCCGCCATCCGTTTGAATTGTGAAAGTGAAGGTTGTATTTCCAAAATGCCTTGTCCTCTTGAAATTGGCCCCTCAAAATGATAAAAGGGCCATGGGAAATTTGCCCCACGGCCCTTTTGTTTGGTTGCACCTGCAAAAAAACCGTGAAGCCCTTGATGAAGCGTGCCACGGTTTGTTTAGTTCAGGATATTGCTGCTGGGTCTAAATCAGGTTGGCATACCTCCTCTGTATAAAGCAGCGCCACCACCAATTTCTTAAAGCAGTTGTTACACTTTTTCTCTCAGACGTTTCCATGGATCAGCTTTTATCCTATTAGAAAAAAAATGTCAAGGTTTTTTTTAAGGGTCATTCCATTATTACGA
>JAGHDR010000096.1 GCA_021159825.1 Deltaproteobacteria bacterium
CTAGATGTAGATCAAATAGCGCATTGAACCACTGTATGTTGTGGCCAAAAATCTAGGTTTGGACTTTTTACGAAACCATCAATGACTAAAATTTAGCAAAAAACTTATGTTAAGTTAAGGGGGAATATTATGAGAAAGTTTGAAGGAAGGGCACCGGAAAGTTTTGGATTTGAGGATATTATCTATGAAAAAAAAGACTGGGTTGCCAAAGTAACCATCAACAGGCCAGATGTGTTTAATACTTACCGAACAGAGACTCTGCGGGAGATGCTTGCTGCCTTTGAGGATGCTACGCAAGATGATTCCATGGCCGTTCTGGTGCTTACCGGGTCCGGTGATAAGGCATTCTGTACTGGAGGTGATGTGCAGGAATATGCAGAGTCCTTTACCACTGTTCCACGGGATTTCGTCAAATGGGGCAAGCTTTTTATGAGTGTGAACGAAAAATTGCGGCACGTGGGGAAACCGACAATCGCTAGGGTCAATGGAATGGCAGTTGGAGGTGGTAACGAATTCCAGATATCGTGCGACTTGGCCATTGCCGCGGAACATGCGCAGTTTTTTCAGGTTGGCACGAGCGTTGGTTCTGTAGCCGCAGTTTCATGCTGGTTCCTGCCCCTCATGATTGGCGACAGGAGGGCCAGAGAAATGTTGTTATTGGGCAAAAAAGTTGATGCGAAGACTGCCCTTGAATGGGGCTTGGTCAATCAGGTGGTTCCCAAAGAAAAGCTGGATGAGGCAGTTGATGAAGTTGCCCGGCAGCTGGTCCACAAATTCCCGGATTGCATGCGGTATACCATCCAGCAAACAAATTATTTTAAAGATCAAGTAGCGTCTGCTCTTGGCGGTGAAGCCTCTGATTGGCTGGCCACGCACTTCACTTCCCCGGAACCCTATGAGGGCATGAACTCTTTTGTTGAAAAGAGGAAAACAGACTATATGAAATTGCGTAAGCTGGCTGCTGAAGGAAAATCGAGCGAGTATCTATGGGGGCCGCCCACCAGGAAGTGTTCTGGATGTGGTGTAAAGGGGATACCCGCGGAGTTCGAATATTGTGGCGTGTGCGGAAAAAAACTGAAGTGATAAGATAACCTTTTGAAAGGGGGTGAGGGTTATGCCGAAAGTTGACTATTCGAAATATTGGACTGCTCGTGAAGGGGAAACGGCCGGAGAGCTTCTGAGCAAATGGGTCAAAGAGAAACCGGACGAGACGTTTATTGTTTTTGGGGAGCGGAGGATAACTTGGAAGGAGCTGGGTAAATTAACGGCATGCTTAGCTTCAGGTCTTCTCGATCTTGGCATGAAGAAAGGAGATCGAATTGGGATTCTCGGTCCAAATCATCCGGAGGTATTAATTTCATGGTTTGCCGCCGCCAGAGTTGGAATCGTTGTGGTTCCGATCAATACTCGCTACCGAAAGATGGAGCTTGAGTATCTAATTAACGATTCCGGCTGTACGGCGGTGGTGACCATCGATGAATTTGATGAGTTCAAATTTTCGGATGCCGTAAAGGAAATCGGAGACAATAATTCTACGCTCAAGCATATAATTGTTTATGGCAATGAAAAAGAGAATGACAAACCATTTTTGTCTTTTGATAACTTTGTTAATGAAGTCGGCATTAACCAGCCTAGCATTGAAGCCAATAAGCCGAAATCATCTGAAGAGCTTATGATACTATATACATCCGGAACAACTGGTGTTCCGAAAGGTGTCGTTCATACCCATGATTCAATGCTTTGCAATTCCAAGGCATACCTTGAAGAAGTGTGGCATATTACAACGGATGATATCGTCCTTTTGGCAATGCCCTGGACGCATATGATCGGGCATCAGATGTTTTTTAATTCAGCATTCCTTTTGGGCCAGACATTGGTATTAATGGAAGCATATAACCCAATCCTTTTAGTGGATATTATGGAAAAGGAAAAGGTGACGTGGTTTGTAGGTGTCCCCACCATGTTTATGCTCCCGATTATGAAAATACCGGATTTTGATAAGCATGATTTATCATCACTTAAGTTTGGGGTAACCTGCGGATTCTATGCGCCGCCCGAACAAATGAAGCTTTTTAAGACTTCGTATGATATTGACCTTATTCAACTCCTAGGGAGCACAGAGGCAGGTGGAATGCTCATGAACCGTCGGGATGATCCTGAAGACGTTGCATTTGTCTGTCTTGGTCGACCTGTTTCAAATATGAAACTGAAAATATGCGACAAAGATGGCCAGGATGTACCTGTGGGTGATGTGGGTGAATTGTGGTTCAAAGGTCCTTCTATTTTTAAGTGTTACTGGAATAAGCCGGATGTAACGAAAAAGGAGAAAGATGCAGATGGCTACTGGCATTCCGGCGATATGGGAAGACAGATAGACGAGCGGGGAAATGTTCAAATGGTAAGCCGGAAAAAAGATGTCGTTATCCGAGGTGGATTTAACATTTATCCGGGAGAGATAGAGGCATTTGTTTTAAATATGTCGGAAGTACAGATGGCAGTGCTGATTGGTTATCCGGACAAGGTATTGGGTGGAAAGACATTTCTCAATGTTATGTTAAAAGAAGGCAAAGTGCTGACGGAAGCACAGGTCAGATCAAAATTCAGCGAATATATGGCCAATTATAAAATGCCTGATATTATTAAAATACAGTCATCTCCGTTGCCGTTACTTCCTACTGGAAAGGCAGATAAGGTGGCTGTAAGGAAAACCCTATTAAAAGAAATGGGTTTGGTTGACGTTTCATTATGATTTATCTGGTTTCGGAAAATCCCGGCCATTGAGCTGCGTCGGAATTC
>JAGHDR010000328.1 GCA_021159825.1 Deltaproteobacteria bacterium
ATATATTACAATACTGCCGGCGAAAAAGCGCTGGCCATATCACCGGAAGTCATGGATATCTTTCTGGAACACCACTGGCCAGGCAATGTAAGGCAATTGGAAAATATCATCAAAAGAGTCGTGGGCGCCGGAGCGGATAAGATAATTGAGATAGCCCATCTTCCTCGAGAAATGAGAAAACTTGCGATGGGAAATGGAGGGGGCCTATGAGCAAAAGGAAGAGACTGATGACAAAAATTTTCGTTTTTGTTATCTTGTCCATGGGATTATGTTGGCCGGAAGCTGGCGATGCCTTTGAACCGTGGGACGGCAAAGCGATTACGGTTTTGAATGTCAGAAAATCTCCCGGGCTTGACAGTCAGGCCATAGGCTGGCTCGACAAGGGACAAAGGATCACAGTAAAAGATAAGAAAAAGCGATGGTATAAAATTATTTTTGAAATTGAAGGGAAAAGATAGCGTGAAGGATGGGTATTTCGGAGATACATACAGAGGGTTTCCCCGGAAAAAATGGCAATATCATCTGCACTGGAAAAGGTGAGGGCGGGAATTGCGGAGGAGGGGTTGCAGGAAAAGATTCCTTTAGCCGCATCCTCGGGTAAAGGCCGTTTGCCGAATGAGGCGGAAAAGAAGTTGAAAAAAGCTTCGATATCGGCGGAAATTCGTGTTATCAAAGATCAGGGGCGTATGGCCCCCTGGAAGAGTTTTCCCAGCGACAAGAAAGTTGTGAGGGATACGTTATCGGAAAAGATCAATGCCGTAAGGGAGCAGACACGTGCCGCTTCCCGGACCAAATCTGCCGTCAAAGAGAAGTTGAGTCCATCTCCTGCACCAGCGGCAATTCACGTTATGAAGGAACAGACGCATGCCGCCTTCCGGGTTAAACCTCCTGCGCCTAAAACGGAGGTGGTCACATCTCCCCCGCCTGCGATAACTCCTGTGATCCGCAAGCGGGTTGATACGTCTCCCCGAACGAGCGTTCCCGTTGTTCAGAAACCATTACAGCAAGAACCACGGGTATCTCACCCTCGAAAGGGTCTGGCTGACACTCAGGAATTAAAAGGGCCGGCCAAACTTGCACTCAGATTACTGCCGGTGGTTCTCTCTTGCCTTGCTATTCTATTTTCTTATAAGGCGATAAAGTTGTCAAAGATCAGCTATAATACTGCAATGCAACTTCAGCGCAACCTGCAAGTTTGGCAACAGCGAGAGGATGGACAGTTAAGCTAAAGCGGCAGAGCCGTAGTTGTTAGTTATCAGTTATCAGTTATCAGCCTGGAGGTTATTTTGGAATTTGAGGATTTGGAAGTATGGAAGAGGTCATCACGGTTATGCGCAGATTTGTACAAACACTTTCAAGATGTTATGGGTATGCTTTTACTGACAACTGACAACTGATGCCATATAGCGATTTTCTTGTTTTTTGTGACAGTAAACCAGGCGATAAGGCCCTAAAGTTGAGGTGCAGGTTCGCAGGTGCCGGATATCAGCGGTAAAGGAATGGAATAAAGAAGAATTATGGACGTTTATGTGGCCAGGCAACCCATCTTCAACAAGAGGAAAAGGATATATGGGTATGAACTTCTGTTTCGGGATGGGATGGTAAATGCTTTCCCCGATGTGGATGGTGATGCGGCTACTTCGAGGGTTTTGTCCACCAGTTTTTGGTCAAATGATATTGAACGAATTACCGGGCGCAGGAAAGCATTTGTTAACTTCACCGAGAAAATGATTATAGAAAAGATACCCGTCATGTTCCCAAAGAAAACCATTATGGTGGAAATCCTTGAGGACATGGAACCCAATGCGGCAGTTGTCACTGCCTGCCGGGAAATGGCCAGGCAGGGGTATAACCTTGTTTTGGACGACTTTATTTATAAACCTGAGATGAAGCCGCTGCTTGCTTTAGCGCAGATTGTAAAGTTCGATTTCAGGGCGAGTTCTATCAAAGAGATAGAAGCCGCCATCAAAGAGCTGGCGGCATATCGGGTCAAGCTGCTGGCTGAAAAGATCGAAACCCACGAAGAGTTCCAGCAGGCCCTGAATATGGGGTTTGAGTATTTTCAGGGATATTTTTTCAGCAAACCGGAGATCCTTAAAAGCAGGGATATTTCCCCCTCTAAAATCACTCTTCTGAATATCATGTCCGAGGCAAACCGGGAGGACTTCAGGATCACGGAGCTGGAAAAATTCGTTTCACGCGATCTTTCTATTAATTACAAATTAATGCGCTATATCAATTCCGCATATTTCGGAA
This sequence comes from Deltaproteobacteria bacterium, assembly GCA_021159825.1. Taxonomy (GTDB): domain Bacteria; phylum Desulfobacterota; class DSM-4660; order Desulfatiglandales; family Desulfatiglandaceae; genus NaphS2. Next base: position 2,257 of record JAGHDR010000328.1, read on the forward strand.
TGTTCAAAAAGGTCAATTCCGTCAAGCAGACGATTGTTTTGTTGGGGATGAAGGAGGTCAGGCGATTTATTTCCCTCATCGCCATGGCGCAGTTGGTTTCCGGCAAACCGGATGAATTGATCCGAGCATCCCTGATCCGGGCCAGGCTTTGTGAGAATCTTGGCAAGGAGGCAATCGGTAAGAACGGCTCGGAACTCTTCACCCTTGGGCTTTTCTCCTTCATCGACGCCATTTTGGACGATGAAATGGGCAATATTATGGAAGATTTGCCCCTGTCGGAAAACATCAAAAAAGCCCTGACAGGGGGGGGAGGGGAACTGGCGGATTATTTGGCCCTGGTTTCATGTTACGAAACCGGAGACTGGGAGAAGGTTGCTATATTAGCCGCGAAGATCGGGCTTAATGAGGAAAAAACGCCTGAACTTTATATGGATGCGGTAGCATGGGCGGACAGCATCCCAATATAAGAGGAATTATGGCGTAATAGATATGGGATTGAGCGGAATGGAATCGAGTCCAAAAACAGAATCGGAACATATTCTGATTGTCGATGATGAAGCGGTAATAAGGGAAGTCTTGACGGATTTTCTGGAAGAAAATGGCGACTTCTGTTATGTCGCATCAAATGCAGATGAGGCTCTAGGCAGCCTCACAGAGAACCCTATAACCCTGGTTATCTCAGACATCAAGATGCTCGGAATGGATGGTATCGAATTAATGAAGGTGGCAAAACAATCTTTTCCCGACCTCGATTTTATGATAATGACCGGTTATGCCGCTGACTATACCTATACAAACATCATCAATGCCGGCGCCGCTGATTTCATGATTAAACCTTTCAAGTTGGAAGAATTGAAAGCAAAAATGGCGCGAATCAGGAGGGAAAGGCGCTTGTTAATTGACCTTAAGGAGGGCAATGCAGCACTTGAACTGGCCATGGAGAAAGCAAATCTGATGTCCATAAAAGCTGAGACTGCCAATCTGGAGCTCGACCAGATATTTGACAGATCGACCAGCGGGATATGGGTAATTGACAGTCAATTTGAAATCCTTCGAATGAACCGGACGCTTTCGGACCTTTCAGGTAAAGGAAAGGGCAAGGTGCGCGGTTTGAAATGCTATGATGTTTTTCCTATTTCCCTGTGTGGTAGTCGTGACTGCCCGTTGACCAGGATCATGAACGGTGACGGTTTTTTTGAATGTGATATGGAAAAGAGAGACCCGGAGGGGCCAAGAATATCCTTCCTGTTGACGGCGACCTCTTTTTTTGGGCTTGACGGGGAACTGATGGGAATAGTGTCGGAATTTAAGGACATAACCTCTCGCAGGCAGGCGGAAGTCGCCCTGGAAAAGGCGAACCGGGAGCTCCGGCGCCTCTCCGTATTGGATGATTTGACCCAGGTGGCCAATCGTCGGCGATTTGATGAGACCTTAAACGAAGAATGGCAGCGGCTATGCCGTAATCGGGCGCCACTATCGTTGATATTTTGCGATATCGATTATTTTAAGCTTTATAACGATACCTATGGGCATCAAGCAGGTGATGATTGTTTACGCGCCGTCGCTGATACGATTAGTGTCAATTGTCAACGCCCCGGGGATTTCGTGGCCCGCTATGGCGGAGAAGAGTTCATCGTGATCCTGCCGAATACAGAGGCTGAAGGCGCTGTCCATTTAGCCGAAGATATTCGGGAGGAAATAGAACGGCTGAAAATTCCACATATGCGATCTCAAGTGAGTCGATATATCACCTTGAGCTTGGGGGTTTCCAGCGTATTTCCGTCTGCTGACATTATTCCTGAATCACTTGTTGGCGTTGCAGACAAGGCGCTTTATGAGGCCAAGAACCAGGGGAGGAATCGAACAGTCCTGAAAGTGGCGGATAATGAGGGGATGCCATAAATTTAAAAGTATAGGAATTTCCATTTTATGCTTAATGAATTCGGCATGACAGGATATGAGTGATTTTTTTTGAACGTTGAACATCGAATGATGAAATCGCTTCGCTCTGTCTGTTTATAAATTGGTGTAATACCTTATTCAAAATTCGATGTTGAACGTTCGATGTTCGACGTTCATCTTTTAAGTCCGCCCGAAGGGCGCTAAGTTCTGAGTATCCCTGATGCAAGATCTCGGATATCTGTTTGAGTTCGTTATATTTTTTGCCGAGGCCCTTAGGGCCTGTTTTTCCAGCAAACGTCCCGGTTGTGAATCTTCTGTCTTTCTGTCATGACCTCCATATCCTGGAAGCGAAGAATCCCTTCATTCACGAAGAATTCTCCTATGGGACGCTGAAGATTACGTTGCTTTCCGAGGAGGGCCATAAGCTGGAACCGGGACAGGTAGCCCAAACGGATAGCACGCTCACCGAATTTCCCCTTGATGTTACTCCGCATCAGAATTCTCTGGATTTCATGATTCGAAATCATTTCCCAATCCAACGCGATTTGCCCGATGAGGGGGCGTTGTCTCCTTTGCCAGGTTATTGCCCTTATGAGGGTGCGCCAGGAAATGAGACCGGAGTAATAGAGGAATTGACCGAGCAACAGTTCTCGCTTCGGAATTTTCTTGGTGTAGAAAAGTTCTGAAAAGTCCCTATTTGCTTGGCGCCTCGTGTTAGGCTTTTCGTTGTTTATTTTTGCACTTGATCGGCTCCGCACGGGGACCGCTCCTTTATTTTCAACAATGGGAATGAGCTTTTCATACGCCAGCGTCACTTCTCTGAAGCGGTCACCCATTTTGGCTTCATCTCTCCCAAGGGCCTTCGCACGGTCAGGGTGTGTTTCAAGGGCTTTCTTCCTGTAGGCGGATCTGAGCCCTGACGGCTCGAGATACTTCAAGAAATCCAGAGAGATCTCCACTTTCGAGCCAAAAAGAAGGTCGCATGCATCAAAAACCTCTGGTATGGATAAAGCGATCAATAGTTGTGCCCTTTCTCTTTAGTTTGGGCGATTATCAGCTACATATTGTATATTTGTCAAGAGGAAAACCAGATATTGTGGCCTGTCCCAATGTATTTATCTCATCTTTCGCTTCTCTTTCTTCTTGGCTTTCGCCATCTCTTCATATATGTCCGCAAAGTTTCTGCTCCGGTCCCGGCTTTTGCTCATATGTCCCGCCCCCCTTGAAATGCCGTCATTGTTTTGGCGCTGCCGATTGGAAACGCCTCTGAGGTCAATCTCGGGAGACAACCGCTGTCGGATTAATTGTTTCAAGTCCATTTCCTTGAGGATTGAGTAGGCACAGGAACATAGATTGTGGGTGAATTCTTTGACTACCGAAATATTTCGGTAAATCGCCTCTAAGGTTCCTCGGGTTTTTCGATCTATCTTTTTTGTTTGGAGGATTTCCGGTCCTGCGGGCAACAGTGCCCTTATTTCCGAATAGGCGATATTGATTTCTTTCAATTTTTCCTCAGCCTTTTTTCTGAGCCTGGGATTATTGGTAAAATGATCAGGGTGCCAGACCCTGGCCATGTCTATGTACGCTTCCCTGGCTTCGTCCATTGAGGAGCCATGACCAAGTTCAAGAATTTTATAACATTTCAAAATATTCATGATACCTAATGCGGGTCGTCGTACCTGCAGCCCAATAAGCTATTTTGAAATTCAAAACTTCAAGCACCAAATTCCAAATAAATCCCAAATTCCAATATCCAATATCCAATGCTCTCCAGCGATTTCTGAGTATGCATTTTTTGTTTGGATTTTTGCATTTTGGGCATTGTAATTTTTTTGTTATTTGTATTTTGCTTTTTGTAATTTTCTCGTTTTTCATAATAGAAAGTCAGGAAATAAGGTGCTAATGTGGGGGTTCAAGGTTATGTTTTTTAAAGTTTTCCGTTCAGGTCATGGACAAAAACAAGAACCTCCGCAACGGCACGGTACAATTCGACAGGGATTTCAAAGTCCATATCGAGGGCCTCCAACACCTGAACCAGATCTTTATCAGGATAGATGGGCACCCTGTTCTCTTTTGCGATCTCGATTATTTTTTCAGCTATGTCGTCTTTTCCTTTTGCCGTCAATTTAGGGGCATTGTCTTTCCTTTTATCATATTTCAAGGCTATCGCTTTTTTAGGATAATCCATTTTCAGACTCTCAGATCCACTATGCCGGCACTCATCACTCCCGGATTTTTCACCTCGAACGCCTCGATTTCATTTTGGAGTTTTTTTAATGTATTTTCGGAGGGGAATTGAATCAGGTCGAGCATCTTCTTTGCTTGTTCAGAAATCTCTTGAGCCGGGGTATTTAACCTCAGCTTAATTGGGGTTCCTTTTTCAAGCACCTTAACGTCTATCACGTCGCCCTCTCTGACAGGGAACTGAGTCCCGGCCAATGCGCGAAACCTTCCAAAGTCAATCAGCGCCTTTCCACCATTTTTGATTTCAAGCACTCTCCCCGGAAGGTTATCTCCAACGCTTAAAGTATCCTTTTCCAGAGAAGACCTCTGAAACCCGGAACGGCACATCGCTTTGATAAGGTTGGAGATATTTATTTTCATCTGAAAATTATTTCTCCACCCGCTTTTTGCCATGCCGTCAGATGCTTGTTTGCTTCAGGGGAGATATTGGCAAGCCCGACAACTTCGACCTGCTTTCCTCGCCATTGAGATAGATGTTTTGCCGCCTGTGGCGTAAGCTTGACGAGACCATTTAGAGAAAGCCTGGTTCCTCGCCACCGGGATAATCCTTCCGCCGCCTCGGGAGAAAGTACGGTAAGGCGGTTGAGACAAAGCCACTCCCCCTCCCACTGAGACAACCGCTTTGCTATGGAGGCGGGTAGTTTCGTGATGCCGTTGAGAAAAAGATCTTTTCCTTCCCATTGAGCCAAACATTGCGCCGCATTAAGAGAGAGCCTGGTGAGTTCATATTTGCGACTTAGATTGCCGACGCAGATCTCTTTCCAAATTCCCGAATTTATGGTGTCTTCTCTTTGAACATGCGCTTTTTCCTCCTCTGGTTTCTCTCCCTCTTGAACTATCTTTTTCCAGATATCTTCGAGAGTTGGGGCACGGGTTTCTCTTGTATCAATGGCGAGGTCATTGATCCCCCCGGCCTCCTTTTCAATGATGAGGTCCATGCGCTTTCCTAACCCGGCAATATCTATGCCATTGACGATCGGGGCCATCTGAATCTGGATTTCGGCCAACCGTTTAATGTAGAGAAGTTCTTCACTGCCGCCATAAAGCTGCTCAAGAGGTCCATTGAGTTTATGGATATACACGTGACGCCGCCTGATAGTCCGAAGCCCCAACGCTATCCGTTTGTTTTTGAGGGCCTGCCGAAAGGTGGTGATCCCCTTTTCACGTTTCTCGTTCAGGACGTCATCTATTACCTCTTGAATCTTGTTGCGGTAATACTGCTTCAGAGCCCGGATTTCCTCTTGCTTATCAAGCAACGCGTCCCTGGTCCGGGTGGCTTTTTCCAGTTGATCAGCCAGCCCAAATGCCGTATGTTCGGATATCCTGGTCCGCCCCGTGGTTTCAGGCCGCCGGGTTTTTTGGGACGAAAACGAGGCGTCTGAAGCCTTCGATCTCTCGTTGATTTTGATGGTTTTGGTCTGTTGGCTGGAAGAAGAACCGCCTATGAATTTCCAGTTTCTGCTGTTCATGAACCACAAAAGAAAACCGGTGGCCACGATAACACCGAGCAGGACAGCAATTGTGGTAAATATCCTTTTCCTCTTCTCCTTGGTACTCCCAGCGTCCTCAAGGGCCTCGTTTTCGTGCCAATCCTCATCGAACTCAGGTCTTTCCCGATTTTCCAATACCGGATCCGCATCCGCTATCTCCCCGTCTAATCTCTCCTCCTTACGCTCATTCATTATCTTTTCACTCTATTACAAACTCTGTAAAATAGACCTGGGTTACGGCCCCTTTTGAAAAAAGAGTATCTATCGTGGCGGCTATTTCGGTCCGTAAACCACTTTTTCCCTCAACGGTGTTGATATCTTCAAATTTCTTTGAAGAGAGTATGGTTAAAAGCGTGTCTTTTACCCGAGGGAGCTGAGCATGCACTTGCTCAAATGTTGTCTGGTTTTTCAGCTCAAGATTTATCTTTACTCTCAAAAAGCGTTTTCCGCCGGAGCCTGCAAGGTTTATTACAAACGGATTTATAGAATAAATGGGTCCCAGTTCCTTTGCGGGCGGTTCTTTTTCAGTTGCCGATTTGGAGGTTGTCACACTGTCGGCAGATGACCCGGGCATCTTTTGCCAGAGAATATAGAAGCCTGCTCCTGCCAGGGCCATAAACAAAACAAAACCGGCAATGACTATGATTAAAACTGTTTTTGATCCTCCGCCTCCGCTATCGCCGTCTTTCTCTTCCACAAGATCCTCATTCCCATTGCTGTCTTCCGCCATTATCTTCTCCTTAACGCCGTCTTTTTTAATCGATTTCTCTCCAAATGGATCTCTTTCGGAGAGGTTGTTGGATAATACCGTCAATATTTTGTCGTCTCAGGGGGAATCGTTCCTGAAATCGCTCAGTTCAAAATTCCCATTTAGGGAACTGGAAGAAAATAATATACGCATATCGTGCAGGACTTTTGTTCGTTTTCAAGGCGTGATGGCAGGTGCATAGTGAGCTATGTGCCTGTTATCACAACGTAGAAAACGGGCAAAAG
>JAGHDR010000152.1 GCA_021159825.1 Deltaproteobacteria bacterium
AAATATGCTGAATTATCTTTAAGATTAAGGGGGAAATTTTTACCTTCAGGTGTCGTTAAATATCTATCTCTGCAAGGCTGGCTGCATCTGCCGCGATTTCCCGATTTTCCCCCCAGAACAGAACTCATATAACAAATGCCTGAAAAAGAGATACAGTAGGAACCATGGACAAATATTTCAGTCAAGATTCCGTCTTGATATCCAATCAAAGTTAACGCTTTTATCTCATTAATATTTAACTCTCTTGATAGATTCACCTGGGTAACATTTAGTTTACTTAAAAAATGTATTTGGCCTTCATTATGCGTTGTAATTTGAGTCGATGCATGTATTTTAAGATCTTTAAAATATTTTGATAATAGATAAAACAATCCTAAATCCTGAACAATTACGCCATCGATCCTTGTATTAATTAGTTTATTGAGTAAGTTTATAAGGGTCGGTATTTCAGATTCCACTATAATGATATTAAGGGTTAGAAAAACCTTGCAATTATTTCTATGAGCAAGATTTAAAATCCCATTTAAATCTTCAAGATCTATATTGGTTGCCCGGTCCCTGGCATTAAATTTATTCAGGCCGCAGTATATGGCATCCGCCCCTGCTACGATTGCCGCTTTTATGGCATCAATATCCCCACCCGGCGCCAGTAATTCAAATTTTCTTTTCATCGTATGAATTGTAACTTCATTGGCCTTTGTAGTTCTTCAACTTTTTACGGAGGGTCTTTCGGGTAATACCCAGTCTTCTGGCGGCCTCGCTCTTGTTGCCGGCGGTTGACGCCAGGGTCTTGAGGATGGTTTCCTTTTCCATTCTTTCAAGGGAAACGCCCTCCTCCGGTAATTTCAGGGAAGGATCAACCGCATTTTTCGATTGAGAATTCCGGACCTCCAGGGGTAGATCATCGGGTTGAATATAGTCGGATCGACTCATGACCACGGCCCGCTCCACCGCATTCATCAATTCCCGTACATTCCCCGGCCAGCTGTATCGCAGCATTTGATCCATGGCGTGCGGAGAAAATCCTTTGACATCCTTGCGGTTTTTTCGAGAAAAACGTGCCATAAAATGACGTGCCGGCAAGGGGATATCTTCTTTTCTGTCGGCCATGGAGGGCACGGCCAGTGTCACCACATTCAGACGGTAATAGAGATCCTCACGGAAACGACCGGCTTCAATCTCCCGGAGAAGGTCCTTATTGGTTGCTGCGATCACCCTCACATCCACTTTAAGCAACTCTTTGCCGCCAACCCTGAAAACTCCATTTCCTGCAAGGCGCGCAAGAGTTTGACTTGCATGGATAATGACATTTCACCCACCTCATCCAGAAAAAGACTTCCACCGTCCGCCTGGCGGAACTTCCCTTCTTTACGTCTGTGCGCCCCGGTAAACGCCCCTTTTTCATGGCCGAAAAGCTCCGACTCCAGAAGGGTTTCGGTAACGGCCGCGCAATTCATCTTTATAAAGGCTTCATCTTTTCTCGGGCTGTTGTAATGGACGGCGCCGGCAATCAATTCCTTGCCGGAGCCCGATTCCCCGGTCACCAGGACGGTGGCTTCGGAAGGAGCCACCTGGGCCACGGTTTCCAGAAGATTTACCATGACCCGGCTGCGCCCAATGATGTTCCGGGTGTCAAACGGAAGTCCCAGGAAGGGCCCCTTTTTCTATTCCCATACGGTCCATCAGGAATGCCATATGGTTCTTAAGACGTGAACAGATGAATTGACTGATGACGGCGATTTTCTTCTCCCACCTGATTGTATTGCAGATCATTCATGCATGAACCATGCACCATTATGGCTATTTTTCCGTCGGACTGCTGAATCGTTTCTAAAAGCGATTGTTCGTTTAATGGTTTTCCATTACGGCGAAACTGCATGGGAATGGCAAGCGGATTGTTCCTGGCGACAAGATGATCGCTGAGAACACCATTCAAAGCGGAAAGAACGGCTTCACGACCGGGGGACGAGTCCTTTTCTCCAAGCTTCGAACTGAGTTGGTTGAGCATTACATCGATTCCGCCCCCCACCCCTTCGGTAACCGAACGGATATTCCGGTAAACCATTCCCGTGATACCCTTTGTCCGATCTTGATCCGGTGTGCCAAGTCTTCCTGAAAGATGGGTGATTGTGCGATGTAATGATTCTACGATATCCGTAATACCGGTAATGGCGTCAATGGTTAAACGCCCTGCGCCGCGGAGGTCTGATGAAAGGTTATTGGGATTTCGGGACAAGATTCCTCCTCATTAATAATCCTGTCATGTTTTAATGGTGTTTTCAAGGAATTTGAAGAGGGAATTCCAAAGATAATCTCTGCCCCTTAACACTTGCTCGTGCAATTGTTCTCGCCGGACAGACTTGCTTCTTTCATCGCCAGGTACTCGTCAAAGTCCATCATCACGTCGATGATGCCGTCAGGAGTGATTTCCACAACCCTGTTTGCCACGGTGGACACCACCTGATGGTCATGGGAGGCAAAGAGCACCACCTCCGGAAACGCCATCAGCGCATTGTTCAAAGAGGTGATTGATTCAAGGTCGAGATGGTTGGTGGGTTCATCGAGAATGAGGGCGTTGGCGTTTAAGAGCATCATCTTAGAGAGCATGCAGCGCACCCGTTCGCCACCGGAGAGAACGGATGTCTTTTTCAATGCCTCTTCTCCGGAAAAAAGCATTTTTCCCAGGAACCCCCGGACAAAACGCTCATCTTCCTTGGGAGGTGCGAACTGGTGGAGCCAGCCGATAAGATCAAGCTCTTCATTATTGAAATACGTATTGTTTTCTTTTGGGAAATAGGCGTTTTTGATGGTCACCCCCCAGCGGAAGCTGCCCTTGTCCGGCGCAAGCTCCCCGGACAGAATCTGAAACAGGGTGGTTTTTGCAAGGCTGTTGGTGCCAACAAAGGCGATCTTGTCGCCCTTATTGACAGTGAGGGTTAGATCTTCAAACATGGGGACCCCATCGATTTCTTTGGAAAGACCGTTGATCTCCAGAATGACGTCACCGCAGGGCCGTTCCGGTTTAAAGACGATGTAAGGATATTTTCGGGAGGATATGGGCATGTTCTCGATGGTGAGCTTCTCAAGCAGCTTCTTCCGTGAGGTGGCCTGTTTGGCTTTGGAGGCATTTGAACTGAAGCGTTGGATGAATTCCTTGAGCTGGTCCGCTTTGGCATTGGTCTTCTTGATTTCGGCCTTCTTCTGGCGAAAATGGAGCTGGCCGGCTTCATACCAGAAGTCATAGTTTCCCACATAGATCTGGATTTTGCCATAATCGATATCCGCCATGTGAGTGCAGACCTGGTTCAGGAAATGGCGGTCATGGGAGACGATGATCACTGTGTTCTGGAAGCGGGAGAGAAAATTCTCCAACCAGGTGATGGTCTTTAGGTCGAGATGGTTGGTGGGTTCGTCCAAAAGCGGGATATCCGGGTTTCCGAACAGGGCCTGGGCCAGTAACACCCGAACCTTGTCGCTGCCGTCAAGCTCCTTCATCTTTTTCTGACGCATCTCTTCCGGGATGCCGAGGCCGTTTAACAGTACGGCGGCCTCTGCTTCCGCTTCATAGCCTTTCATTTCACCGAACTTGGTTTCCAGTTCTCCGGAACGGATGCCGTCTTCCTCGGTGAAATCAGCCTTGGAATAGATCGCCTCACGCTCGGCCATTATCTTGTAGAGTTTCTTATGGCCCATGATTACGGTATTGAAAACGGTGTGTTCGTCAAAGGCGAACTGGTCCTGGTCGAGCACCGCGATGCGCTGACCCGGCCCCTTAGTAATTTTGCCCCGATCAGGCTCAAGTTGATCTGCCAGGATCTTCAGAAAGGTGGATTTGCCGGCGCCGTTTGCCCCGATCAGGCCGTAGCAGTTGCCGGGAGTGAACTTGATATTGACGTCCTGGAAGATGATCCTCTTGCCATAGGCGAGAGCAACATTGGATGCGGTTATCATGGTCGTGTCCTCAAAATAAAAGCCACAAGGAGACTCCCAGTGACATAGCGTATTTTCGGTTAGAAAAAGCAGGGCTTAAAGCTGTTAATCTTCCTGAAGAAGCTGGTTTCCCTTTTCCCCTTCAGCGTTATTCTGTTTCTCTAGCTTGCGCTGCTTTTTTTCCTCTTTCTTCTTTTTCTTTGCCATTTCTTTCTTGCGTTTTTCAAATGAGTAGTTTGGTTTGGCCAAGGCTTTCTCCTTGTAAAAGACACTGCGGTAAAGAAAGGCCCCCGCAGAATGCGGGGGCCTTTGCAATGATCGATATCAGTCCTTACTGTTGAACAACATTTTCAGCCGCAGGACCTTTGGGACCGTCCACCACATCGAAGGTCACCCGTTCGCCTTCCTGCAGGGATTTGAAGCCCTCGGCCTGAATTGCGGAATGATGCACAAATACATCCTTGCCTTCATCCTGTTCAATAAAACCAAAACCTTTTGAATCGTTAAACCACTTTACTGTTCCTTCAGCCATCTTATTCTACTCCTTTGCGATGGGTTCCTCAGGGGAACCACTTTGTTATTGAGCCGAGGTATCATTTGATATCTCGACCGGAAGTCCGGGGTGTTCAGACAAAACAGGTTATCGTTGCACAGGCTTGCTTATGCCAAAAATAAAAATGGCGTGACAGCGGTTCCCGGCATAAAGTTTCATGCTGTTTCTCGGTTTACAATGTTTAGCAGAAACTTCGTCGGCAACGAACGATGTTTGAAAAACAACGAGGTTAACAAGGACAACCTGAAGGGAAATGCGCTTCCACTTAACTGATTATTGGTGAATATAATCCATTTTGCAGATTATGCAATGAAATAAAAAAATGGACCGCCAGACCCGGAGCGTTGCAGTCGGGAACTCGCACTGGCTTTCCGGATGGTTACACAGGGCATAGGGCGTTTCGGTCGGCCTCTTTTGCGGGGGTCGGACCGGAAGGGCCGACTTTCAGTTCTTTATTTTTACGGAAGAGAATTAAAGACAAATCCGGCTTTGGGAGGCATGGGTTTGAGTATCAACAAATGATGGCAGACCGGGCTATGAGGGGGACATCCAATAAATTATGGCTCATGATGGATTCCAAGTTGGTGGTTAAAAAACATGGCTGATATAATGCCATAACTACTTGAATTCATGATTGATTGCCTGGAAAGCATCAGAATGCCAACTTGAAACCCAATAAGAGCCTTCAACAATTAGTCGCAATAGCCCTTAATTTCAAAAGCTTTGCGCTCAGTATTCTTGCCAGGCGCGAAGAGGCAATCGCAACCTGCGACGAAATGATCGCGCGTTTTTCAGACGTGGAAGATGCGGTGCTTCGTGAGGCGGTGGCAGCGGCCATATTTATTAAAGGCACAACCCTTAACCAACTCAATCGTTATGAAGAAGCAATTGCCGCTTACGATAAGGTGATTTCGTGTTTTGGAGATGCGGAAGAGGGGGAATTCCGTGAAGCGGCGGCAAGGGCCATGCTTGACAAAGGGTACTGTTTTGGTCAACTCAATTGCTCCGAAGAGGCTGAAATAGCTTTTCGCCAAGCAATTGAACTAAAGCCTGACGACAGTACGGCTAACATCAAATTGATTGAATTGTTGCTAAAGATACCGGAAAGGCTTGATGACGCGCTGCAAACAGCCGAAGAAATTATCGGCCGGAAACCGGAAGACCCTGCGTTGCTGAATGGTGTTGCGCGGGCTTTTTATAAACGTAGAGATTTATCCCTGCTGCAGAAGGCTGAAAATTGGTCTCGACAGGCGGTTTCCCTATCGCCCGAAAATGCAAATGCACATCATACATTAGCCTGTATACTGAGTGTCCTCGGCAAAGGAAGCGAAGCGCTGGAGTCGGCCGGGAAATATATTCAGGATGTCGCTCTCGTTGAAAGCGCAATCGAAGACGCAATAGAATTGTTTGTGGCATTGGCGGCATCAGGGCACGCTAAGGAAGCTCTAGGCATTCTCGTAAATTCTCTGGTCCAAAAGCATCTCGAACCGCTTGTGGTAGGGTTGAAGCTGCACATGGGAGAGGATGTGAAGACGGCCACTGAAATCCTGGAAGTTGCGAAAGACGTTGTTAAACGGATTGAAGAACGGTTGAAAAAACATTGATAAGGGATGCAACTATCAATTCCCTGAAAGCTCATTTTACCAAGAAGTTCACCCGGGTCGTTTCTTCAGGGGATGCAACGCCGGGCGCCCATATTCTGGCCATGACCCGGTGCCCCCCCCGCGAAAGGGGCCACAGACAGTTTCGGGTGGGGGTTGTGGCTGCCAGTTTGCCATCCACATACCAGTCTACCATAGAATGTTCAGGCAGGTTGGCCATTTGGAATTGGAACGCTTCATGGTTGTCCGGTATGCGGGGGTCCATGGCCATTTGCAGCCCGTGGGAGGGACGTTGAAGATAGGGGCGTTTACGGGCGGGTCCCGTGGCGCCGGTAACGCCTTTGGTGGCCTGGTGGTCCAGGTTCCCCACCCACACCCCCACGG
>JAGHDR010000060.1 GCA_021159825.1 Deltaproteobacteria bacterium
AATCGAACTATTGAACGGCCTTGAAAATATGTACTATAAGTTCAGATAGTTATATTGGCTCCCCCAAATCCGTTATAATCAGCTGAAATTCCATATATGAGCACTTATGTCAGAACGACCAAGGTTTGGGAGATTGTTAAACGGTACAATATGTTGTGGTCACTCGCGTAATGTGATAGAGCCATTAGTGCCTGACGTAAGGGCCTCGGCAAAAAATAATTAAACATCTTTACGGAATGTCGCAAAGTCGTACATGCACGGCGGACCTCGAAAAGCCCGCAGGAGGAGGCTTCAGGATGATATCAGGCCGAGGCTTGCTGCAATCTCTCTGCAAGCCAGATTTTGATAATTGATTGCCGGGGAACGCCGAGGCGCTTAGCCTCTTTGTCCAAAGCATGAATCATCCAGAGCGGGAAATCAACATTGACTCTTTTCTGCTTCCGCTCCGGTCGCCTAGCTTTTGAAAGATTTAAATGCTTTACAATATTTTCTCCCTCATCAAACTTTTTATCAAAGTCCTCAGCCTTCATATAGCTCAACCTCCTCATCCCTCGCCCGCCGCACAGAGATAATCTTGGTGTTCTCACCACGATAAGTGATCACACCCGACCAGTGTTTTGCTTCAATCTTTCCAATAACCAAAAACCGCTGTTCATCCGTTGTTCTTGCCGGGATTTCCAATAAATCGGGATCATTCCAAAGCGCCTGGGCTTCGGTAAAATCAATTCCATGCTTTTCCCTGTTGGTGTTTGATTTTGAAGGGGCAAATTCAAATTCCATGGCATAAATAATATACCTATCGGGTGGCGTTTATCAACCAATATTTTGAATTGTGGAAGTCAAGAGCTTGATCTTGCGTTTTGGGAATACACCGTGATATAAGAAACTTTGATATAATTGGTACAAAAAACCGACCCGTCTCGATTTTCATCGGAGCGTCTCATGGCTCGACCGTTTCATTCCATCTATTCCCATGGGTTTATCCGTTCGGCCGTCTGCGTACCGTCCCTGCGTGTGGCCGATCCCTCCTACAATGTGGAACGTACGCTACGTCTCGCCCGCCGCGCTTCCGATCATCATGCCGCATTCGTGCTCTTTCCGGAGTTGGGGTTATCCGCCTTTTCCAATGAGGACCTGTTTCACCAGGATGCGTTGCTGGAGGCGGTTCAAGAGGCCCTGGCCAAGCTCATCACTGAAAGCAAAAATCTTTCCTCCCTCTTGCTGGTGGGTGCACCGCTTCGCTTTCAGGGAAAGCTGTTCAACTGCGCTCTGGTTATCTACAGAGGAAAGGTGCTGGGGATCGTTCCGAAAACATACCTTCCAAACTATCGGGAATATTATGAAAAACGTCAATTTGTTTCCGCCCGGCATGCCCTGGAATCAGAGGTCCGGTTTCAGGAACAATCCGTCCCGTTCGGCAACGACCTGATTTTTGAAGCCGAGAACCTGCCGGGATTCGCACTGCATGTGGAAATCTGTGAGGACATGTGGGTGCCGATTTCCCCCAGCACTTACGGGGCTCTTGCCGGCGCCACGGTGTTGGCAAATCTGTCCGCCAGCAATATCACGGTGGGCAAAACGGATTACCGGCGTCTTCTTTGCGCATCCCAGTCGGCCAAATGCATTTCAGCGTACCTCTATTCCGCTGCCGGTTACGGGGAATCCACCACGGATCTGGCCTGGGACGGGCATGCCATGATTTACGAAAAAAATGTCCTGTTGGCTGAAACGGATCGTTTTCAGACGGAAGAACAAATTATTTTCGCGGATATTGATCTGGAGCGACTCTTGCAGGACCGAATGCGCACCACCAGTTTTCAGGACTCGGTGGCCGAACATCGCGAGCGGCTTATGGCCATGCGCCGGATTCCTTTTGAATTCGAGATTCCCGAGGGTGTCGTGCCGCTGATGCGGGAGGTATCCCGATTTCCCTATGTGCCCGGAGAATCTTCCGCGCGTGACGATCGCTGTTATGAAGTTTACAATATTCAGGTTCACGGACTAATGAAACGCATGTCGGCCGCCGGGGTTAAAAAACTGGTTATCGGTGTATCAGGGGGCCTTGACTCCACACAGGCTTTGATTGTTGCCGCCAGAACCATGGACCGCCTGGGTCTTCCGCGTACCCATATTCTGGGGTATACCATGCCCGGTTTTGCCACCAGCGAGACCACGCGCAGCAATGCGTGCCGGTTGATGAGCGCGTTGGGCGTCACGGCCCGGGAAATTGACATTCGACCGGCGTGCCGGCAGGTGTTCAAGGATATCGGTCATCCCTTTGCCCAAGGTGAGAAGCGCTACGATGTAACCTTTGAAAATGTGCAGGCGGGCCAGCGTACCGCCCATCTCTTCAGGCTGGCCAACTTTCACAATGCCATTGTACTGGGTACCGGGGATTTGAGTGAGCTGGCCCTGGGATGGAGCACCTATGGCGTTGGGGATCAGATGTCCCATTATAATGTCAACGGGTCGGTTCCCAAGACCCTTATTCACCACCTCATCCGCTGGGTGGTGAAAACCGGACAGTTCAGTGAGGAAACCGGCGCCGTCCTTGAAGCCATCGCGGGAACGGAAATTTCTCCGGAACTGGTACCCGACGAGAGTGGCGATCAGGTAGAACCCTCTCAGAAAACCGAGTCCGTCATCGGTCCCTATGAACTCCAGGATTTCAACCTCTATTACGTCACCCGTTTCGGTTTTCGGCCGAGCAAAGTGGCTTTTTTGAGCTATTGCGCATGGAGCGATAAAAACAGTGGTATCTGGCCGGGAATCCTGCCGCCGGACCAGCGGCATCAATATGATTTAGCCGCTATTAAACGGTGGTTGGCGGTATTTCTCTATCGGTTTTTCAAAACCAGTCAGTTCAAGAGATCCGCCCTTCCCAACGGCCCCAAGGTGGGCTCCGGGGGATCCCTTTCCCCCCGTGGAGACTGGCGTGCGCCCAGTGATTCGGAAGCCACCGTATGGCTTGACGAGTTACGTCGGAACGTCCCCGATTAGCGGGGCGCCGAAGGGGGAAAGGGGACATAAAACATGCGTATAACATGGAGGAATGATGACGAAGGTGTTTGAAATATACGTGCAAACGCACTTTTCCGCTGCACATGCTTTAAGGGGATATCCCGGGGATTGCGCCCGTGTTCACGGGCACAACTGGATCATCGATGTTTTTGTCCGGTGCAGCGAGCTCAACGAGATCGGCATCGGCATTGATTTCAGAGAGATTAAGGACAGTGTAAAGCGCGTACTTAAGAATCTGGACCACTTCAATTTGAATGAGCTGCCGGCGTTTCAAGACGTTAACCCCACCTCCGAGAATATCGCCGGATTTTTATACCGGGAACTGAGCAAACAACTCAACACGAACAATGTCACCGT
>JAGHDR010000171.1 GCA_021159825.1 Deltaproteobacteria bacterium
GAGGGTACATCCAATATGGATATCCAGCATACATTACGCACGCTGGATATGGCGGCGGAAAGCGTGAGGCTGAAAAAGAGGACCATTATTGCCGCATTACATAACCTGAACCTGGCCGCGGCCTTTTGTGATAATGTTATTTTTATGAAGGCCGGCATAATAGTATCTGAAGGTAAAGTAGCCGATACCATGAACGAACAGAATATAAAAGATGTCTTTCAAGTGGATTCTAAGGTCTATTTTGACCGGTATTCAAATTCAAAACAGGTGGTATTTAGAAGGATATAGACATGAAAAAACGGATATTAAGTGTTTTCGCATTAATTTTGTTTCTGGCGCCGGGCATCAATGCATCAGGTCGGACGAAGGGTTTTATAGACAGATCCGGTAATAAAATAGTTATTGAAATCCCATTTAAGAGGATAATCTCGCTATATGGAGCCCATTCGGAAAACCTGTTTTCTCACGGCCTTGATGAAGAGATAACAGGTGTTTCCAAAAATGAGGCATATCCTCCACGGGCGACAAAAAAGCCGGTTTTCAGTTATCATGATGATGCCGAGAAATTTATTGCATCGCACCCGGACCTGATCCTGATAAGACCGATGATAGCCCGCGGTTATGCAAACCTTGTCTTAAAGCTTCAAAGAGCGGGGATAACGGTTGTATCGTTGCAGCCGAGGACTGTGGATGAGATGTATTCATACTGGAAAAAGCTGGGAATGCTGACAGGGAAAGAAAGAGAGGCGGGTGAGATGATAAAAGAGTTTAAGGCCGGACTCAAAAGGATCGACTTATTTATAAAAGGCATCCCGTCTTCAAGCAAAAAAAAGGTCTACTTTGAGGCCATCCACAGCAAGATGAAGACCTTTTCCCCATCATCCATTGCCATCTTTGCCTTGAAAACAGCCGGTGGAATAAACATTGCTGATGACGCACAGGCCAGGAGGGAGACGAATATAGCTGCCTATGGAAAAGAACACATTTTATCTCATGCAGAAGAAATAGACGTCTACCTTGCGCAGCGCGGGGCCATGAATCATGCAAAAGTCAGACGCATCAAGGAGGAAGGGGGCTTTTCGGCCATCAAGGCGGTAAGGGAGGGAAAGGTTTATATCCTTGATGAGAAGATAGTTTCACGGCCCACAATGAGATTGCTCGACGGTATATATGAAATTGGCAGGATCTTATACCCTTCAAGGTTTAATGATATAACCCCGTTTATGGCAAAGCCCGTTGTTACCAGGGCCAGGTTTGCGGAGATGCTCATCAAAACAATGAATATTCGTCTGAAGACACCGGATTACAGGCATGATATCCGGAAGAGAGCGAGTGCCGAAGAACATAAGTACGGGGATTTTAAGGATGTAGACTATGCCGGAAATGGATATAAGTTTATAGAAACCGCTGTCTACAGAGGGTTTTTCCCTAACATTAGTAAGTGTGAATTCCATCCTGATATGCCGATTAAAAAAGGGACTGTTGCCTATGCCCTGTTTATGAATTTTGATCTTCCGGATGCAAGACCTGTGGCCATAAAAGATGTCCCGAAAACCAATCCCCTGTTTAACCAGATCCAGGCGGTTGTGGGGCTTGATATTATAAAATTGAACAAGGATGGACGTTTTATGCCTGAAAGCTCCGTATCAGGCAGGGAGGTCTTCAAATATATTTCACTGGCAAGGGACAAAAGTGTGCATTAATAATTCCTTACTATGGGTATAATTAGAATGAAAAATGGAACATTGTACGGAATCGGCGTGGGTCCTGGAGATCCGGATCTGATCACCCTGAAGGCAATAAAGATCCTGAAACAGGTCGATATTATTTTTGCGGCCGCGTCCACAAAGAACAGTTATTCTCTGGCCATGGAGATTGCATCTCCCCACCTGAAAGAGGGGGCGCCGATCGTGCCTCTTGGTTTCCCCATGACCCGGGACAAAAAGAAGCTTGCCGACGCATGGGAAGAAAATGGCCGAAAAGTGGTCGAATCCCTAAAGAAGGGGGGGAATGCGGCCTTCATTACCTTAGGGGATCCTTTGATTTACAGTACCTTCGGATACATTTTTAACACCATCAAGGAAACAGAGCCTGATATCCCTATCGAGATTATTCCGGGTATTACCTCCTATCAGGCAGGCGCGGCAGCCGCCGGACAGATCCTGGTTGAAGCAGAAGAATCCTTTGCCGTTGTTTCCGGCGCCCTTGGGGCGGAAAGACTGAAGGACATGGTTCACCATACGGACCGCGTGGTATTGCTCAAAGTGTACCATAAATACCAGGAGATCATGGATACCCTGAATCAGCTTGGCCTGGCCAAAGGCTCTGTTCTTATATCCCGATGCGGGCTGGATGATGAGGTGATTCTCCGGGACCTGGAAGAGGGTTTTGACACACCGCCCCCGTATCTTTCGCTTCTTCTCATCAAAAAGACCGATCGTATATGAAACAGTAAATTATTTTGTAGATTATTTCCGTCAACATGGCGGGAAGGCGCCATAATATGCATCAGGTACACATCGTTGGACTGGGGATTGATCACAATGAGATCGCCCCCGCGATCTTACGACGGATTGAGAACGCCGAGGTTTTGGTGGGGGGGGATCGTCTTCTCAATATCTTTCGGGATTATCCGGGTATCAAAGTTCCCATCAAGAGTCCTCTGGAACGTGTGATCGAGAGAGTGAAAAAAGAGATGCAATTGCACAGGGATGTTGTAGTGCTTGCAGACGGGGATCCCCTGTTTTTCGGGATTGGAGAGCGTCTGATAAATGTGTTGGGCAGGGAAAAAGTCATGCTTTATCCCGGTATAACGACGCTTCAGGTGGCGGCATCCGGAATGAAAATTCCTTGGCACGATATGGAAACCGTCTCTCTTCATGGCAGGCAAGATGTTTTGCCTCTTTTAACTGCTTTGGTTGAAAGCCACCGGGTCGCTGTATTTACAGACCTGAATTTCCATCCGGCCAGGCTGGCGGATGAATTACTGAGACGGGGAATTGATGTTTTTAACATGCATGTGTTTGAGGATTTGGGTATGAAATCCGAAAGGGCAGCATGTTTTGCCCTGAAAGACGCCGCAAAAACGACTTTCTCTACACTCAATTTTGTCATATTGGAGCGCACTAAAACCACGGAGGTCCCCTTATTTTTGGGTTTGGATGATGATCTCTACAAGCACCCAAAGGGTTTGATCACCAAGAAAGAAATCCGGGCCGTTGGTCTTTCCGCCCTTGCCATTAAGCCGAACCACGTCGTCTGGGATCTGGGCGCAGGCTGCGGTTCCATGGCCATTGAGGCATCCCTTTTAGCGCATAAAGGGACTGTTCTGGCAGTAGAAAAAAATGCGGACAGAGTCCAACTGATCCGGGATAACATCAGGCGGATGGGCGCTTATGGCGTTCAGGTGATATACGGCGAAATGCCCGAATGCCTGGAATCCCTTCCCGATCCGGACCGGATCTTTATCGGTGGCGGCATCGGAAAAAGCAACAAGGTCCTGGAGATAGCAACCGGGAGACTGAGACCCGGAGGAAAACTGGTGCTTCATTTAGTGCTCATGGGATCTTTGGCGCGGACAAGGGATTATCTGAAAGGTTTGAATTGGCCCTTTGCCATCACGCAAATCGAGGTTTCGCGATCCAGGAGTATTGCGGGCGATCAACGGCTGGAAGCATTAAATCCGGTTTTCATTGTGGACGTCAAAAAGAAGTTATGAGGATGAACGTATGAATAAGAAGATATCGCATGTACATTTTATAGGGGCGGGTCCGGGAGATCCCGAGTTGATCACAGTCAAGGGGCAGAGATATATAAAAGAGGCCGATCTTGTCCTCTATGCCGGTTCCCTGGTCCCCGAGGAGTCAGTGGCCTGCGCCAAGGAAGATGCAAAGGTTATTGATTCTTCGTCCATGACGTTGGCGGAAACCCATTCACTGATTCTTGAGACTGTCAAGTCCGGCGGCAGGGTGGCACGTGTACATACGGGTGATCCTTCACTATATGGGGCGATTAAAGAACAGATGATACTCCTTGACCGGGACGGTGTCAGCTATGAGATTGTCCCGGGAGTAACGGCGGCATTTGCTGCTGCGGCTGCCGCAAAAATTGCTTTTACCTTGCCTGAAAAAGTGCAAACCCTTATTTTGACCCGGATGGAGGGACGAACACCGGTTCCTGATCGAGAGCGATTGCGGGATCTATCCAGACATAACGCCGCACTGGCCATCTATTTGTCGGCCGCTGATCCGGACGGGATTGTTGAAGCGCTTTTGGCGGGCGGCTATTCCCGGGAGACCCCGGTTGTGGTGGCCCACAGGGTTGGCTGGTCTGATGAAATGGTTGTTGTTACCCGGATTTCCGGACTCTCTAAGGCGGTAAGGGATGCGGATATCCACAAACAGGCGATTTTCCTGGTTCTGCCGGGACAAAAAGATGATCCTGTTTTCTCCAGGCTTTATAGCCCGGAATTTTCTCATGGCTTCAGGCCTGAACGTTCATAAAGGTGATATGGTGAAAGATACTGCCGTTTATGCACTGACGCCGCAGGGTGCTCGTTTAGCCAAGATCTTGGTCAACAGACTGGAAGCGGATCTCTTTCTGCCCACGCGTCTTTCAGACCATGAAACCATTCCTTTTGATCGTTTGTTGGAGGTCGTGGCAAAGAACTTTTTCTTATACCCCAGACATGTTTTTGTGGCGGCCGCCGGAATTGTTGTCAGGGCCATTTCACCGCATCTGAAATCCAAGGATCGGGACCCTGCCGTCATCGTGTTGGACCAGGAAGGCCATTATGTTGTCAGCCTTCTTTCCGGTCACCTGGGCGGGGCGAACGAACTGGCCCGGGAGGTTGCCGGATTGACCGGCGGGAGCGCTGTGATCACAACGGCCACGGATACCGCCGGAGTTCCCGCCATTGACGTCCTTGCAAAAAAGAGAAACCTGAAGATCGGTAATCTGAAGGTGGTAAAATCAATCAACATGGCCTTGCTTGAGGGAAGGCCGGTGCAAATATTTGATCCGGAGGATCGACTGGGTTTGAAGCATCAGGCGCCTGAGGCATTTGACATCAAATGGGTAGAAAATGGAGGTCAATGGCGCAATGAACATCCGGGCGTATGGGTGACCTGGGAGAGCCGGATGGCGGAGACTGGAATGAACCGGCTGATTCTTTATCCCAAGTGCCTCGTTGCGGGTGTGGGTTGTAATCGGGGAACGGATGCACGGGAAATTTTGAATTTGGTCAAAAGCACTTTTCAGTATCAAAAAATTTCCATTCAAAGCCTCAAGTGCCTGACGACTATCGAAGCTAAAAGAGACGAGCAAGGCCTTCTGGATGCTGCGGAAGAATTAAATATCCCGCTGTTATTCTTTGGAAAATCCGACCTGGAATCCATCAAAGCGCCGCACCCCTCAAGTGTGGTCGAGAAACATATGGGAATATCAAGCGTATGTGAAGCAACAGCCCTTTTGAAAACCGGCGGAGGCAGGCTTCTGGTTCCCAAGACCAAGAGCCGAAACGCTACTCTGGCTGTGGCGTTGGAACGCTAACCTTCGTCAGCGAAGCGCGGGGACGGAATTCTAATGAACCAAAAGCAAACGCTCAAGGTTATTCTTGTGCGTCACGGAGAAACGATAGGCAATGTCAAGGGTGTTGTTCAAGGACAGTCTGATACCCCTCTTACGGAAAGGGGGATTGCATCTACTTTAAAAAAGGCGGAAAAGGTCAGGGACCTTCCTTTTGATGCTGTTTTCTGCAGCGATCTTTCAAGGACGGTGGCAACCCTTAAACTGTTACAGGGGAAAATTACGGGGTTGCCCGAGCCTGTCTATACGCGGGATCTTCGAGAGATTGATTTTGGCGACCTCACCGGGCGACTGAAAAAGGAAATCATGCCCATTATTTTGGCGCACAAGGAAGCGCCTGAGGTTCCTTACCCCAATGGAGAATCCGGTGGCGCGTTTATTGCCCGTGTAAAAGGCTTTTTTAAAATGCTGATGGACCGTCATGCAAAGGGGCAGATCCTTGTGGTTACCCATTTCGGGGTCATGGAAACAGCGGCCTGCCGGTTCACCGGACCGCCGTCATACGAAAACATTCACATCGGCCCCGATGATGTGTGGCGCATGACCTTTTCGCACGATGGGTCGATTACCAGGGAAGCGCTTTGATTTGGAAGGGCAGGGGTGTGCGTTTCAGATGGCCTGGGCCAGTTGGATCCCTGTTTCCAGCGCTTCCTGATTCATTGCCATGAAATCCGGGCCTATTTTTTCTTTCAATACCGCTAGAATCGAATCCGGTTTAACCAAACCGGTCAACTCAGTGAGTGCGCCCAGCATGCAGATATTGAAGACAATGGGCTTGCCGATTTTTTCCATTACGGCCAGATACATATCCAGTTCTACTTGCCTGGCATCCACTTTATAATTAATTCTGACATATTTCTTGTCGGTAAGCATGAGACCGCCGGGTCTCACGATTCCTGCGTTTTTATTATAGGCTTCCTGGGTCAGGCAGATCAGAATATGGGGATTGATGACTTTGGGATGGCGGATCGGTGCTTTTGAAATAATGATATCCGCGCGGGTGGCGCCGCCGCGAGCCTCCGGGCCATAACTCTGGGTCTGCACCGCATTTAAATTTTCGTACAGTGAGGATGCTTCAGCAAGGATAATGGCCGCTGTGATCACCCCCTGGCCGCCGGAACCGCTGAACACGATGCGTTTATCCATGATGTCCTCTCCCGGGGCTGTCCTTGCCCTTCTGTGCCGTTTCTTGAAGTGTTGCTGCGAGTGTCTGGTAACTTTCCACGTATTCGGGTTGATTTTCCTGTACGAAAATGCCGCGTTGCAACAGTTCCGGGTTCGCTTCCGCTTTTTTTGAACCCAATTTGACGGTTTTTTCCCGGTAGGTTTCCATGATTTCCACGGCGCCGCCCAGTTTGTTTTTCCGACCGTAATAAGTGGGGCATTGACTCATGATTTCAACCACTGAAAACCCTTTGTGCAAAATGGCTGCTTTGATG
>JAGHDR010000137.1 GCA_021159825.1 Deltaproteobacteria bacterium
CTTTTGCCCGTCTTCTACGTTGTGATAACAGGCACATAGCCCAACTATGCACCTGTTATCACGCCTTGAAGACGAACAAAAGTTCTGCACGATATGCGTATATTATTTTCTTCCAGTTCCCTAAAGAGAACTCAGCCTATTTCAACGTGCGGGTTTCTACCCGCCGGGAAAGGATTTAAACAAAATGGTAAAATTAGAAACCAGTATGGGCGACATTTTTTTGGAGCTTGATGAAGAAAAAGCCCCCAAGTCCGTGGAAAACTTTCTGGCCTACGTCAATGACGGTCATTACGACGGCACCATCTTCCATCGGGTCATTGACGGCTTTATGATTCAGGGGGGCGGCTTCACCGAAGATATGGCACAGAAACCGACCAATGACCCCGTTGTCAATGAAGCGGACAACATGCTGAAAAACGACTCTTACACCGTTGCCATGGCCCGTACACCGGATCCCGACAGCGCCACAAACCAGTTCTTCATCAATGTCAAAAATAATGATTCCCTGAATCATACCGCCAAGACAGCCCAGGGGTGGGGATATGCGGTGTTTGGAAAGGTCGCCAAAGGTCACGGCGTGATCAATAAAATGAAAGGCGTTGCCACCGGCAACAAAGGCCCTCACGCCGATGTTCCCCTTGAAACCATCACCATCATCAAGGCAACCGTAGGGGAAGAATAACCGACGCTATTTCAGGGACAGGGGAATCGGTTGGCCGATCATTCCCTGTTTTTGCCGGCGATTTTTTCCAGGATAGCCTCAAGTTTTTCCAGTTTTTCTCCGTAACCGGCCCAATCACCCTGGTGCAGACTGGCTTTGGCCTGGTTGTAATACTTCAGGGCCAGTACGCCCAGATCCGAGGTTTCAAGGAACTTCGTGGCATCCGACACATCGGTTTTCCCGGGCCTCGTCCCTTTACCCAGTACACGGCTCAAGGCCAAATCAAGGGTCCGTTCCATGGCCACCCGGTTGCCGACAGCCACAATCACACGCTTTAATTCGGGCAGGGATGCGGCCCGGGTTGGATCGCCTCCCGATGAAGCCGACCCCAATTTTGACTTGATTTTCTGGAGTCCCCCTGCGGGCCGTCCACCGGTAGAGGGCGCGGGGATGTCTTCCTGTTTGGCCTCCAGGTAGATGGGTTCCACGTAAACAAAAGCGTCCAATACGGGAATGGCCAAAAGGTTCCCGCGAATGACCCGGGAGCCCTTTTGACCCCACAGGCTCAACTTCCGGGAGATGTCGGTTTGCTGGTCCACCCTGGCCTCAATCTGCATGGGTCCGTAGACCAGCTTTTCCTTGGGCAATTTGTAAACAATAAGACTCCCGTATTCGGACAAATCGCTTCTGGCCGCCAGCCATCCGATCATGTTGTCTTTTCTGGAAGGGGTAAAGGGGAGCATCAGGAGAAATTCTTCTTTTTCCCCTTCCGGCAATTTGATGATAATATAATAGGGGTCCATTTTCTGCCGGCTGTCCCCGTACATTTCATCGGGAAGCTGCCATAAATCTTCCTGGTTGTAGAAAACCTGCACATCCTCCATGTGATACCGCGCGTAAGTGGCCGCTTGGATATGAAAGAAATCCTTGGGGTAGCGAATATGCCGTTTCAGATCTTCGGACATATCGCTAAATGGCTTGAAAAGGTTGGGGAAAATTCGGTTGTAGACCCGCGTAATGGGGTCCTGTTCGTCCATACGGTAAAAGCTGACATCCCCATTATAGGCGTCAATGGTCACTTTGACGGCGTTCCGGATATAATTCAGAATGCCCCGGTCAAAGGGGCTGTTACTCCGGGTGGAGTAGGGGTACATATCCGATGTGGTATAGGCATCAAGGATCCAGTAGAGTTTTCCTTCGGAAACAACCATGTAGGGATCGCTGTCGTAGGAGAGAAACGGCGCGATAGCCTTGACCCGTTGCTTGATCCGGCGGTTGTACATAATGCGACTCTCGGGTGTCAGATAATTGGTGAAGAATATCTGGGTATCCTGAAAGGTAACGGCATAGAGAAACCGCCGGATAAACGAGTTAATGGGCACCCCTCCCCGGCCCTGGTAGACGGAATAAACGTTTTTATCCCCTTTTGGAAAATCGAATTCCTTGCTGGTGGTCTTAACCAGCACATACTGGTCGGTCATCTCTCCGTAATAGATCTCGGGCCGGTTTATTTTTTGAAACCCCGTCTCGCTGACGGGGGGCAGGTCCTTGATAAAAAGCCTTGGCAACCCTTCCCGTGTGACTTCATTGACCGGGCTTGCGGCCAGGCCGTAACCGTGGGTGTAGGTCAGATGACGGTTGACCCAGGTATTGGCCTGTGGCGGAAGCTTTTTCACCACCAGTTCCCTCGCGGCCAGCATGAGTTGCCGGTACTGGCCCTCAATCATATAACGATCCACATCCACATTGTTAAAGTCGTAGTAGAGCCGTATGGCTTGAATCTGCTGGTAGGTTTTGAGCAACGGCCGTTCATCCCAGATACGGATATTCTGCATGGTGACCCGCTGCTGCTTCACCTCCTCCAGGCTCAGGTTGTCATTGATTTCAAAACTGACCTCCCTGATCTTGTTCAGGTTGTAGGCCTCTCGGGTGGAAGCAATATTGTGGGAGATATATTGGGATTCTTTTGTGAACTCATTGGGTTTCACCACCACCTTCTGAATTATCATGGGCAGAACGATGGTGAACACCAGTATGGATCCCACCCAAGCCCCTCCCCCGATCAAAAGCAGTTTCATGCCGGGTTTGAAGGCGTTTACAAAAAGGAGGCCGGCAAAGGCAAAAGATATTACAATCAAAACTTTGTATGCCCACACCTTCACATGCACATCCGTGAAACTTGCGCCGAATGCCGGACCTTGGGTTGAATACAACAGACTATAGATTTTCAGTTGGTAGCCCCAGGCCAGGAGCAACACTATGATGCCGGCCAGAAAAGCCAGGTGTTTGCCCACCCCGGGCGCCACGGAGATTTTGGGAAGTGTTGGCGGTTGCCCTTCCACCTGGGTTATCTCACCGATAATTTGCAGCGATCCGTTTTTCAAATACCAGATGACGGTCAAACCGGCGGCAAAGAGAAACAGTACCATCAATCCGTTCCGGATAAAGGCGTAAAATGGAAGAACAAAGATGTAAAACCCGATATTCCGCCCAAAGATGGGGTCATTGCCGCCAAAGGGCTCCTGGTAGAGATAGCGTAGAACCAGATCCCATTTCTGAGAGCCTTTGGATGCCATCACAAAACCGGCGATGAGGATCAGGGCCAGGAAGAGCAGGTTCAGGGTTTTGACGGAAAGCCCGATCTGGGCCGCAATACCGGCGTCCTCCTTAAAAGGGCTTCCGGGACCGGGGGCCGGACTCAAACGTCTGGCCAC
>JAGHDR010000415.1 GCA_021159825.1 Deltaproteobacteria bacterium
CGCCATATCACGCTGACCCCCAGTTCATATTATCAGATTGCGTCTGAGGGGAACATCACCGACAGCAGAACTCGGCAAGGGGTTTCGGCCGTGATAGAGATCAATCGAACCATCGATAAGGGATACCGGGTGGTGCAGTGGAGCGACCGCGTATTGACCGAAACCCCATCCGCCGAATCAAGCCGGTGAAAATTTCCTGAGGAACCACCCATGATTTTTCAAACAAGCTTAGGCGTTGACATAGGGGAGCATGAACTGTGTTTGGCCTGCCTGAAGGCGTCATCCAGAGACGTCCAACTGGTTGCGCACGCTGTTTATGCTATCGAGCAAGGCATCCACGGCGAGGAAAAATCAACGGCCGTTTCAGAATTGATTAAAGGGTTCCTACGGGAAAACCGAATTACCCCCGCATCTGTTTTCCTGGGAATCCCGCGCGGCAACGCCATCCTGCGATATCTCGAATTGCCCATTGCCGTAAAAGAAAATCTCAGGGAAACGCTGGGCTATGAATTGGAAAAACACGTCCCATTCAGTCCTGAGGATGTATATTTCGATTTTCAAATTATTTCAGAAGATAAATCGGCCGATCGGTTGCAATTGCTTCTTGTTGTGGTAAAAAAGCAGGCCCTGTCGACGGTGCCGGCAATTTCGGAACGCGTAGGTTTCGGTATCTCAGGCGTTGGGCTCACCGCGACGGCGCTGGCCGATTATTTTTCCTGGCGGAGCAAAAAAGAAATTGCGATCGCAATATCCTTTATTTATGCGCGTGAGCACCACATTGAATTGGGCCTTGTCAAAGACGGCATGCTTTTGTATTCCAGGGAGCTATCGAGGAACGAGGGACTTATTGAAGCTATTTCGGCGGCACTTTCGAAAATGCGTCCGGATTTTGTAAAGGCCGACGAACCCCTTGATACCGTGTTGTGCGGAATGGAAAAGGATGACCCCCTGCTGGAACGTCTGAACAAGATAGACGGGCTTGCGCTTCATCCGGTGGATCTCTCAGGGGCGCAAATTCCTTCTGTTTCCCTCATGGCTGCTTACGGACTTGCGTTAAAAGGAGTTCGGAAGACTTCAATGGACATCAACCTGCTGCCACCGGCGCTGCGGAAAAAGCCCAGCAAATTGAAGGTTTATACCATGTTCGGATTGGTATCGCTGGCCCTTCTGGGAGCACTGGCCTGGGGGGGGGGCGTCTTTTTGCAACATCAGTGGACCCTGGATCGGCTGGATGACGGGATCAAAAAACTGGGGTCTCATCTGAAAAAATTTGAGCAGATAAAAACAGATAAAAAGAGAATAGAGGACCGTATCGATTACCTGAACACCCTTCGTCGGGGTGGCCCGCCGATCCTGGATACGATAAAGGAATTGTCTGAAAGGATTCCCAAGAATGCTTGGGTGAATCGATTCACCTTTTCGGAAAAAGGCATTCAGATAGAAGGGGAGGCGGCATCGGCTTCGCAACTGATCCCGCTTCTGGAAGCCTCTCCCATGTTCGGGGATGTGGCGTTCCTTTCTGCCATTACCAAGGCCCGTAGCGGAAAGGAACGGTTTCGAATCGGTCTAAGCCCCAAATGAAGACAATGGCAAGAATAGATCCGAAAAGAAAATATATCCTGATAGTGATGGTTTTTCTTCTGGTTGCGGGAGTTGTTTACCGAATATGGCCGCAGATAGCGAATATATCGGCTGGTGAGGGCGATGTCGCATTAAAGAAAAAACAACTTCTCAAGTACCGGAAAATGTTTCAGTCGGCCGTTGTTCTGGAAAAGGAACTCTCCCTGTTTAAATCCATCCTCAAGAAGGGAGAGGCAGGACTTTTTACCGGCAAAACCCCCGCGCTGGCCGCTGCGGATATTCAGAAAGTCGTGCATGAGATCGCGAAAAAAAGTCAAATGGAAATCGTATCCGTTAGTGTACTGAAACCCAAGGAGGTGGGGGGGGGCCATTATCTGAGCATACCCGTTGAAGTGGTCATTAAAGGCTCCATGCGGCAGTTGAAGGAATTTTTATATCAGATTATGAGCGCTTCAAAATACTTGACAGTGCAAAAGGTGCGAATTACCGTCAGCACCAGGAGCAGGCGGAGAAAAACCAATGATTTGCAAAGGATTGGGGTGAAAATTACAATCAGCGGTTTTTTAAAAAGTTCGGGTGAGTCCATAAAGTAGAAAGGCTGTCTAGATGTTTACAAAAATGTGGCTTATCAATGCTTTCATGGCGTTTTTTGTCGTATTTTTCGGTTTCAAAGCATACGGGGTATGGGTTCAGGGAAACAAAGGGTTTGGTCTCCCCGAAATGGTGCAGAAACCGGCCCAGGGGATTCCAAAACCCGAAGGAGTGCTCCATAAACGGAAGATCCCCCCTGAATCAAGATATGAGGTATTGATGAGCCTGAACCTTTTTTCGCCTCAACGGACTGAAATTATTCCGGGAAAGGCAAATCTCGACAAAGCATCAAAAAAGCTGAGCGCTGTCGAAGAAAAAAATATTAAGCAATATTTCAGCAAGTTAACCCTTTATGGCTTGGTTATTACGGATGATTTTGCTGAAGCGCTCGTGTCCTATCCGGTTGAAAAGCCCGTTTTCAACGGTCGGAGAACCGCAATCCCGAGAAACACAAGGCGAAACATAAAGCGGCTGACGGTCAAACAGACCCAATGGGTCAAAGCCGGCGATACCTTAGGTGATTTCAAGGTGGTGTCCATTGAACCCGACAGGGTGTTGTTGAAAGCCGGTGAGCAGTCGTATGATCTGTTGTTGTATGATAAAGAAAAACTCAAAAAGCGCGGACCTGCAAAGCCCAAAACGGGCCCTAACGTGGTGGGTTTTTCCGTAAAGCCCGAAGCCGGTTTAAGGGTTACGAAAGAGCCCTTAAAATTACCAGTGAATGTGAAAGGACCATTGACCCTTCCGTTGCCGACCCATAATGAGGCCTCCGGTGCTGCTGTGACAAAAACGCGAAAAAGGAAAAAATAGGGGA
This sequence comes from Deltaproteobacteria bacterium, assembly GCA_021159825.1. Classification (GTDB taxonomy): domain Bacteria; phylum Desulfobacterota; class DSM-4660; order Desulfatiglandales; family Desulfatiglandaceae; genus NaphS2. The sequence goes on from JAGHDR010000415.1 coordinate 2,987, forward strand.
TTGAGGAAGAAAAGCAACCAAGGGAACCACATGCGAAAATATCTAGTGAAAACGATCCTTTTGATGAGTATTCTCGTGGGGGCGGTTGTTCTTTATGTCGGTTGTGCGGGTAAAGCCCCAACGGATGTTCGGCAAATGGCAAAAGGCAAGGCCCCCCTTGAAGCGGAAATTCTTGAAGAGACTGAGAGAAATTACGAAAAAACGCAGCAGGGTACTGAAGCATCGAATAAACCCAATGGAAAACCGGCGGCAAAGGTTTCGTCGGTGGAAGGTATTTCTTCAGTCCCTGAAAGGGCATCAAGGGTTTCTTCCACGGGCCGATATGAGTCTTCCGACACCCTAAGCAAAAAAAGATATGCTTCAAGAAGGAGCATTCGGAGAACGTCCTTACCGGCAAATGATGGGTCTGAAGCGGAAGGGCAGATTATTTTCAACTTTGATGACGCAGACCTCTATGAAGTCATCAAAACCATGGCTGAGCTGCTTGAAATAAATTATATTGTTGATCCCGGAATTCAGGGAAAAGTGACCATTCACACGGCCCGAAAGCTTAAAAAAACCGATCTTTTTTCTGTTTTTTCTCAGATTCTGGCGATAAACGGACTGACCGCCATGAAAGAAGGTAGCCTTTACAAGATTATTCCCATGAAAAATGCCCCCCGAATGCCCATGGATACCGTGTTTATGCTGGGCCAGAAAGATGTTCCCCCCATGAACCGGGTGATCATTCAGGTTATTCCGCTAAAATATATTTCCACCCAGGAGATGACGAAGCTGTTGACCCCTTTTCTTTCTTCAGGTGGGACCCTTGTGTCCAGCGTGCCCGCCAATACCCTGGTGGTGGTGGATAAGGGCTCCAATATTTTGAAGATCCTGCAGCTTGTGGGGGCCTTCGATGTGAATTTACTGGATCGGGTGCATTATCGATTTTACCCATTGAAGTATCTGGATGCAGAGGAAGTTGCCGCCATTGTCAAAGAATTTACCGCTTCCTATGCCGGGAGTTCCGGCGAGATGGTGAAGTTTATTGCTCTGGAACGGTTGAATACGCTCTTGGCGGTCAGTACGACGCCTGAGGTTTTTGATAAAATTGAAGAGTTGGTACACCAAATCGATATTGTAGATGAAACGGTGGCCACCAGAATTTTTATCTATTTTGTTAAAAACGGCGGAGCCAATGAACTGGCGACCCTGTTGAATGATGTGTTGACCGGAAAAGAAACCAAAAAACAGGAAAAGAAAGAAGCCGGTGGGGCATCCAGCGTTCCGGGAAATCCTTTTTCCAGGGCGAAAATGGCGGAAAAAAAGGCTGAAAAGACTGCGGCAAAGGCTGGGGAATCCACCCAAAAAAGTACCGCAGGCCGGAAGACATCCGGCCAATCCGGAGAAGGTTCCAGTACCCTTATGGGTGAAATGACCATCACCCCGGATGAGATTCGGAATGCGCTCATTATCGAATCAACACCTTCCGATTACAAAATCATCCAGGGGATACTGAAAAAGCTCGATATCATGCCGCGCCAGGTGTTGATCCAGGCGACCATCGCCGAGATTACCCTGGATTCGACCACAAAATTTGGCCTTGAGTACGCGTTTGGTCAGGGTGCCGGTGCCCTGGGTGCCGGTTTTATGTCCACTGTGGGGAGTGCGGGGCTCCAGTATTCCATTGGCGTCACCAACAAATGGTATGCCGAACTGAATGCCCTGGCCACAAAGGGAAGGCTGAACGTTATTTCATCTCCCCATGTGCTGGCATCCGACAACCAGGAGGCCAAGATTGACGTATCCCGGGAAATTCCCCTGGCAAGCGGTACAACAAACGTTTCAAGCGGTACTACCCTCAGTGAGACCACCATAGAATACCGGGATACGGGTGTGATTCTATCGGTCACACCCCACATCAACGAGCGGGGCCTGGTGACCATGGATATCCGCGAGGAGGTGAGCAATTACGACGGTAACATTCCTGTGGGAAAAAAGGGCGACGAATACCCCACTTTTTCCAAGCGGGTGGTCAAAACCACTCTCACCGTGGGGCACGGCCAGACCATTGCCATCGGCGGGCTGATCCGGGATCGGGAAAAAGAAGAAACCAGGGGACTTCCCTGCCTGATTGATGTGCCGGTGATTAAATATCTGACCGGCAGCTGGGAAAAAGTAACGGAGAAAATTGAACTGATCGTTCTGATTACGCCTCGGGTGGTGGATGACATGGACGATGTGGAAGCCGTGACCAATGAGTTCAAGCAAAAAGTGCGGAATGTGATGAAACAGTTTTATCCGAAGCCACAAAAACCCCTTTGAAAAACAGCAAGGCGGCAACGGGTTGAAGATTGCCCCGCCCGTTTTCAGAAATTGCATATATGAATATCTTCTTGATCCTCAAGCGCTGGATTGAAATACCCATTCACTACAAAACCCTTTTCTGGGGATTTGTGCGAAATGAAATCAAAGGACGTTTTGCCGGATCCATCGGAGGATTTGTGTGGAGCCTGTTGACGCCTCTGGCCAATCTGCTTATCTATATCTTTGTGTTTTCAGTTGTTTTGAAGGTCAGGTTGAAGCCCATGGAAACGGGCACTGACAGTTTCGCCGTGTACTTTTTGACCGGGCTTCTCCCGTGGACCGCTTTTTCAGAGGCCCTGAGCAGTGCCACAGATGCTTTTCTGAGCCGGGCCAACCTCATCACAAAGGTGGCATTCCCTCTGGAAATTCTTCCCATGTCGGGGGTTATCGTCCCTTTCTGTTTAAACGGCCTCGGTTTCCTGATGTTTCTGATTTATTTGATTTTCAAAGGGTATTTTCATATGGTCTGGATATGGTTGCCCCTGGTGGTGACTGTTCATATGGTGTTTACATTGGGCATGGTATGCCTGATTGCAAGCCTGTCCGTTTTCTTAAGGGATATTAAGCAATTTATCGGGACCGCCCTCTCATTGTGGTTTTTTCTGACACCCATCATCTATCCTTTGTCCATGGTGCCGGAGAAATTGCGGTGGGCCATCAAAATAAATCCCATGTATCCCTTTATCGAGTTGTATCATCAAGTGTTGCTGCACCATTTTATTTCATTTACAATGCTGGCCTATGCTCTGGGGTTGATGTTATTGTGTTTTGTGGGCAGCGTCATTTTTTTTGAGCGCTCAAAATACGCCTTTGCGGACGTTTTGTGAAAAGGTTTCGCGTAATGAAAATGAGGAGTTTTGTATTTGAACGCCATTGAGGCCGAAAACCTGACGAAAAATTACCAGGTCTATCTAAGGC
>JAGHDR010000050.1 GCA_021159825.1 Deltaproteobacteria bacterium
CTATAAGTTCAGGTAGTTATATTGGCTCCCCCAAATCCGTTATAATCAGGCTTTTTTTACGTTGTCGATCGGAAAAAGGACATGATTACCAGTGGGGGCGAAAATATCTTTCCCGTGGAAATCGAAGACGCTATTATGGAGCATCCGAAAATTGATGACGTGGCATGCATTGGCCATCCCGATGAACGCCTCGTTGAGGTTGTGATGGCCATTGTTCAACTGAAAGAAGGGGAAACCATGACGGAAGAGGAAGTGTTGGCGTTTGGGGAAACCAAACTGGCCAAGTATAAGCTTCCCAGAAAGATAGTTTTTGACAGGGTCATGCGGAATTCCACCGGAAAACTGATGAAGCCCCAGATGCGCGAAAAGTATACGGGCAGAAAGGAGGCTTTTCAGAAATTAAGTTGAGCGTACTGAAAAACCGGGAAAAAAGGAGCGGCATTTTGCCGACCCTTTTTTTGTGGGAATTAATTGAAATGTTCGGTGGGTATTCAAGCCTTTTCCGAGCCGGCTTATGGCGTCACCACCGGCATTCCCATCATCGGCCAGAGGACATAGACGGCAAAAGCGACCACAGCCATCAGCATGATGCTGGCCGGAATGCCGTAAAGGAAAAACTCGCCGGTGGTAAACATTTTTGAATCATATGCAATGGCGTTGGGCGCGGCCCCCACCAGCAGCAGAAAGGGCATACCCGCGGTAACCAGGGACGCAAAGAGGATAACCTCGGGCGCCACATGCAGGTAGGGCGCAATTACCAGAGCAACGGGAAGCGATATGGCGATAGCGGCCACGTTCATGATAAAATTGGTCATCATCATCACGAAAAAGGCGATGCTCATAACAAAAACAAACCAGCTGGCCTCTTGGAACATGGCGAGCCAGTTGACGGCGAGCCACTTGGCGGCCCCCGTATCCCACAGGCAGAACCCGATGCTCATGGCCCCGCCGAACAGGAGGATAATATTCCAGGGGATATCTTCACGATCGTCCACATCCAGAATTCCGGTGATGAAAAACAGGATCGTGGACACCAGGATAATGGCCGTCTTGTTAATGGGCTGCAGTATGGGAACAAAAGACCGTAGACTCATGACCAGGATACAACTGAATACAATCACCATAGCAAGGATTTCTTTTTTGGTAATGGATCCTAATTCACTGTTCAACTGTTTTGCTTTTTCTCTCAAACCGGGGATGACCTTTTTTTCAGGCTTCATAAAGACCATGAAGAATCCCCAGAACAGGAAAGTCATGAGCCAGCCGATGGGGAACATATAGTAGCTCAATTCAAAAAAGCTGATATTTTTGCCCACCACGTCATTGTAAAAACCGATGGCAACCGCGCCCCTGGCGGCCCCCAAGAGCGTTACGATGCTGCCGGCGCCCGCCACATAGGCCATTCCCATGAACAGGCCTTTGCCGAACTTTGTCTGTTTGTTCCCTTCGCCGTAGAGCGCGTAAATTGAAAGCAGCAATGGATAGATGGTCGCAGCCACCGCGGTATGGGCCATGATGTGGGTCAGGGCCGCTGTAACAACGAAGCAGCCCAGATAAATCATACTCGTTTTTTCCCCCACAATGATCAACATTTTGTAGGCAAGCCGTTTGGTCAATCCCACCTTGGTAAAGACCAGGCCGATAACAATGGAGGCAAAAATAAACATGACGGAGGGTACCATGAAATCCGTAAAGGCCACCTTTGCCGGCCGGATTAGGAACATGGCCTGAAGAACGCCGATGGCCAGGCTGGTGACCCCGATGGGCACCACTTCAAATACCCACCAGGTGCCTGCCAGCAGGAAGACCGCCAGTGCGCCTTTTGCTTCTTTGCTGAGGGCAAAATGCTCCCCCATGGGATCCACGGCATCGGGCCAGGATGATGACGTATAAACAATAATAAAAAGAAAAACCCCTACGAGAAGAAAAATAATTTTTGTCCAGTTTATGGTTGATTTTTGATCCGCTGAAGCAATGTCGTTTGACATGTATTAAATCCTCCGTCCGATTTTCATCCCCAAAATAGTCAAAGCGGAATTAAGTGTACGGTTTAAAAATTAAAGGCTGCAGGTCGTCTTAATGGTCTGAAAGATGGCATTAAACACGTCCGTCAACCTCAAAACGCCTACGATTTTGTCCCCCCGGGTCACGAGCAGGGATTGATGGTGCCCCAGCACCAATTGATGGCAGGCCATCTCCAGAGAGGCATCCTCACTGACATATTCCCCCTCGCCGGGGGTATGCATGAAATCTTTGACTTTTATGTCGGTAGCTTTTCTGCAGATGTCGGTGAATGGCTTTTCCCACAAATAATTCTGCTCCAGTATGGATGAAATGAATTTTCGGCTCAGACCGAACCGCGACAGGACTTGATATCACCCATTTCACCATATTTGGGTTCCAAGGCCCTTATGATGTCTAACTGACTCAGCTTCCCTACAATTCGGTTTTTCGGGCCATATACCAATACGGCCCGGTGTTTATAGGGCAGGTGTAAGAATTTTTCCTGCGCCTCCTCCAGAGCCAGAACGGCTTCGTAGGGGGTTGCGCTGTCCGGGACGGTGGCGTATTCTTCGAGAGGCACCATAAGATCTTTTATCGCTATTGTTTTCATAATTCACTTTCCTCAAATTCAAGGGTATTTTGGCGGCGAATCATAAAAATTCCATTGATCAAAGTCAAGCGATTTGCGTCTGCGACGTTGATCTTATGTCCGGCTTTTTGTGAATATTCGCGGGTACGATTTTAAAACCATTGAAAACCGAACCCACAATGATTTATAAGAGGGTTAAATGCAAAAGATATCAGCCTGATCAGGAGCTTAAATTATGTCACAGCATGTCGTGGTTATCGGGGCGGTTGCACTGGGTCCAAAAGCAGCCTGCCGTTTTAAGAGACTTGAACCCGATTCAAAGGTTACCATGGTGGATGGGTCGGATCTTATTTCCTACGGGGGTTGCGGAATCCCCTATTTTGTATCCGGAGACGTCAGTGATGCAAGCCAGCTTCAGTCAACCAGTTTTCATATGGTTCGCGATGTGAAATTTTTCCACAATGTGAAAGATATTGATGTTCTGATCAATACCCGGGTATTATCCATCGATCGAAAGAACAAGACCGTGCGGCTGCAAAATGTAGTGGATCAACGAGAGGAAGACCTGCCCTATGATCAACTGGTGCTGGGCGTCGGCAGTCGCCCCAAACGACTGCCTATCCCCGGCGCTGATCTGAAAGGGGTCTTTACGGTATCGAACCTCAATGGAGCCATGGCCATCAAGCAGGGCCTTGCCGACGGCGCGGTTGAAAAAGCTGTTGTTATCGGGGCCGGCGCCATCGGGCTTGAAATGGCGGAAGCCCTGGCGGATTTATGGGGGATCGATACCACGGTTATCGCAAGGGCAGATCAAATTTTGTCCCGTATTGTCAGCCCGAATATGGCGCATATGGCCCAATGTCATCTGGAGGAAAATGGTATTTCAGTCCACCTGGGTGAAAAGGTTCAGCAGCTTGAAGGGACGGATCGGGTGGAAAAAGTCACGACCGACAAGGGGGTCATTGATGCGGATATGGTAATCATGGCGGTCGGTGTTGCTCCGAACGGTGAATTGGCCAAAGCGGCTGGACTCGAGGTTTCAGCCAATGGGGCCATTGTGGTCAATAAATGGATGCAAACATCCGATCCTCATATTTTTGCTGGGGGTGACTGTGTGGAAATCCCCCATCTTCTCACCGGAAAACCGGGCTATTTCCCATCCGGCTCTCTCGCCAACCGGCAGGGCCGGGTGATTGGTACCAATCTGGCGGGCGGAAACGCGAAATTCGAGGGGGCTGTGGGAACCTTCGTTATCAAAGTTTTTGAAATGTCCTTAGCCAGTGCGGGCATGAGCCTGAAAACGGCAAAAGCAGAAGGGTGGGATGCGTTGAGCGTGTTTATTTCACAGTTTGATCGGGCACACTTTTATCCGGAAAAAGGTCTCATGTACATGGAGCTCATCGTGGACCGAAAAACGGAGAAAGTTCTGGGGGTTCAGGGGCTTGGCGACATGACAGACGCTGTTTTCGCCAGGGTCAATGCTGTGGCGGCCATCCTCAAATATGGTCCCACCACTGCCGATATCAGTAACCTGGAACTTCTCTATGCACCGCCTTTTTCAGCGGCCATGGACATCTTGAACGCTTTGGGCAATACGGCTGAAAACGTTTTGAGAGAAAA
>JAGHDR010000117.1 GCA_021159825.1 Deltaproteobacteria bacterium
CACCTATTCAACTGAACCAGTGCCGACGCTTATGCAGACCAAATTCCTCAGACTCCTTCAGGAGGGAGAATATAAACCCGTTGGGAGTGTGGTCACCAAAAGGGCCGACCTTCGATTCATAGCCGCCACAAATCACAACTTGAAAGAGGCTATTGAGGAAAAACGTTTTAGAGAGGACCTTTACTACCGTTTGAATGTAATCCGTCTTGACCTGCCCCCCCTCATGGAGAAAAAAGAGGACATCCCCCTTTTAAGCTATCATTTGTTAAAAAAACATGCCCGGCAAAACCGGAAGGATATCCAAAGTATCTCACACAATGCCATGAAAGCCCTTTTGGCCCAGGATTTTCCGGGAAATGTGAGGGAGCTGGAAAATATCATCAAGCGCGGAGTGATCTTTTGCAAAACGGATACCCTGGAGACGGCAGACCTTTTTTTGGAAAACCCGCATTCCCACCTTTTCCCCGACCTGGATCAAGACGCATCGCGTCTATCCTTCCGGAAAGCCAAAGACAAGATGCTCAGGGTTTTTCATGAACAGTACATCGAGTCGCTTCTCCGGGAAAGCAATGGGAACATCAGCAAGGCCGCCGAATCAGCAGGAATCAAGCGGCAATATCTGCACCGGCTGATGAAAGAGGCCGGGATAGATGCCGAAGTCTCCAAACAGACGTAACCGTTCACGGTTGCCGGTTCACAGTTTCCAGTTTTTCAACCGTGAACCGAGATATAGACCGTAAGCCCTCCCCTCATAATCCGCCTCCTTTCCGTACCTGGCTTGTCATCAAATCAGGGAAGAACTGATGGCTGATCTCAAAGCACTGATAAAACAGGTCTGCGCATAATCGTGAAGACCTCTTCCATACTTCCAAATCCTCAAATTTCAAAATAACCTCCAGTGCTGACAACTGATAACTGCGGCTTTGCCGCGTTAGTTGCTGTAATGTCAAAGAATTTACCTGCTCTTATGCCTGCCATTCATAAGTCAAGGGGGCTTTTAGCCTCTTTGAGGGTGACGCTCTTTACGGTGTGGGTGTAAATCATGGTGGTTCTGACATCACTGTGTCCGAGTAATTCCTGAATCGTCCGGATATCAAAATTTGCCTGGAGCAGGTGACTGGCGAAGGTGTGGCGAAATGTATGAGAAGAGACACGCTTGGCAATTCCTGTCGTCCTTACCGCCTGCCTGATAGCCTTTTGTACATGCGTTTCATGGAGATGATACCGCCGGTATTCCCCAGCCTTCTCTACATAGGTCAATTGTATAGCCGGGAAAAACCATTGCCAGACAATTTCTTTTGGAGCATTTTTGTATTTTTCCTCCAGAGCATTTGGGAGAAAAACACCGCCATAGCCCCGATTCAGATCCCGTTGGTGCAAGTCTTTCACTGAATCAAGATGTTTTTGGAGGTCCAGAACAATCGTTTGAGGCAATGGAACGGTTCGATCCTTTTTTCCTTTGCCGTCATGGACGGTTAAAACCCCGGCGTCGAAATTCAAACAATGCACGCGAAGATTCAAGCATTCAAATAGACGAAGTCCGCATCCGTATAGCAATTTCACCACCAAGTCACAGGGGGGCGAAAGATGTTTCAGGATTACATCAATTTCTTCACGAGACAGTACTACCGGGATATAAGGTTTTCGTTTCGCTCTGACAACCCCATCTACCTTTCCAAATTCCTTGCCAAAAACATGACGAAACAAAAACAAAAGCGCATTAAACGCCTGATTCTGTGTGGAAGCAGACACCTTGCGCTTCACCGCTAAAAACGTCAAATATTCCTTGACATCCTCGGTCGAAATCAACTCCGGGGATTTGCTCTTTGTAAAGGATTGAAACTTTTGTACCCACCCTCTGTAAGCCTTCAGTGTCTTTGGGGAATAGTGGCGGACCTGGATTTCGTTGACCAACCTGGTATACTCTGCCTGCCAGGAAGCATTGCTTGTCCTTTTCGTCTGGTGCGATTGACAGGCTGTGTTACGTGGTTTATCGGCAGGATTCCCAGATTTATTGACAATTTTAGATGGTTTGTTTTTTCCGTATTCCGGATTGTGATCGGAAATAGTCTTTGGATATGAAGAAAGCGCTGCTGTGTGGTGTTTCCCCCCGATGATATCGTAATATAACGCAATCACATCCACAGCTTGCTGTTGTTGCGCCTCTGTCTGCTTTTTTTCTTCCAGTTTTCGGAGAAAGGGGGGCAAGCTTTCCATATTTGATTCAAGCAAGTTATATTTCCGACAAAAATCCAGATAATAACGTAACCATTTTATGTATGACCAATGCGTTTTTTTCGGAATCGCCTTCTTTCGCAATCGTTCGTCGAATTGCGCACGTAACGCTGAAGGGATGGAAAGCATTTCACGTTCTCCAGAAGCTGAATATCCATTTTTTTTTCATGATATACGGAAAGACTGATAGGCCAATAAAATAAGCTTGTCAAGCTTTTTTTATTGATATACACACGGAGAATAAGATTTCATGAAGCTCGAAGTGATAG
>JAGHDR010000019.1 GCA_021159825.1 Deltaproteobacteria bacterium
ATTGTGAAGCATGCCTGCCTGATATTGATAATCAGGAGAGCCTGCAAGACATTTTTCGATCCGCGGATCTCATTAAAAATTTTCAGCCTCTCCATTTCACCCGGTTCCTTCTCCTTGTGCTTATCGTTTCTTTCCTGGTTTTAGTATCTACGGGAACGCTCGGCCCATCCACCTGGGGCTGGAAACGTATTACCTTTATATCTCTTTCTTTGTGTACATTATGCATTATCATGGTTTGCTCCGAGCATTATCTTGAATCCCATATCTGGGACCACATCATAAAAAAACACCTGTTTCGCGTATTCCTGTGGAGTTTCGGCGCCCTTCTTTTTGTTCACTGGGGCCTGGCCTTTTGGAACCTGGATGCTTTTATCCATGAACATATGCTGTGGATATTGTTGATCGCAGCCCTAATGGGCATTATTCCGGAGTCAGGACCGCATCTCATATTTGTGATGATGTATGCACAGGGGCTTATTCCTTTTTCGGTACTCTTCACGGCATCATTTGTACAGGATGGTCACGGCATGCTCCCACTTCTTTCATATAGCCTCAAGGATTCCGTGCTTATTAAGGTTTTCAATCTTGCTTTTGGAATTGTCGTTGGGGGTACATTTTTTGCCTTGGGTTTCTGATGATTCTTTACCTGCAGAATACTGCAACGGTGCAGCAAAAAAATAGATTTGATTTGCAAAAACTGAAGTTTGTTGAAGGAATAGCAAGCTATTTTGATATTTTTGTGATTTCAGATCAGGCAAAAATGGCCTGAAGATATAATGCATAGATGGGGAAGTTATTTTGACCACGTTCCTAAGCATTGTACTCTAAAGAACCGGTTGGCCCCCTAATCGGGCGAGAAATAATCTAAAGGAGAAACCGGCATGGCAAATAATCTTTATATTGCAGCTACAGAGGCCAGAAGCGGAAAATCGGTCGTTGCATTAGGCCTTATGGAAACGCTGTTGAGGAAAATTGAGAAGGTTGGTTTTTTCCGCCCGATCAGCTCAAAGGATCATGACCACGACATTGAGCTTATCTCCTCACAATTCAACCTCAAGATCCCGTACGAGCGGATGTATGGTCTTACAACCGAGGAAATAAGCGGCTTCTTCTCCATGGGTAAGGAGGAAGAAATCGTCGAAAAGATCATAGGAAAATACAGGGAACTTGCCGGGATGTGTGACTTCGTTCTGTGCGAAGGTACGGATTTTGCCAGCTCCACGTCGGCCTTTGAATTGGACATCAACGCCGAAATTTGCAAAAACCTGGGAGCCTCCGTCCTGCTGGTGGCCCGTGCGCGCCGCGAGGGTATTGGTGATACAATCACAAGTATTGAGTTGGCCCTCAACTCATTAAAGGAAAAGGGCTGTCGGACCATCGCCACCATTGTTAATCGTATAGTCCCTGAGCATCGGGGAAAGATTCTGGAGGCTTTGGAAGAGATCCGGCTGATCGACAACCAACTTATTTACACCATACCGGACGAGGCATCCCTGGGAAAACCGACCGTCGGTGAAATCGCAAGAATTCTGGGGGCGGAGGTTCTGTACGGCGAAAAACATTTGACCCGGCATGTGTGCAATTTTACCGTGGCGGCAATGGAGCTTCGCAATTTTCTCACGCGGATAAAACGCGGATCTCTTATTATCACGCCGGGAGACAGGGGAGACATCATAGTGGCCTCCCTGGCTGCCATGTCATCCGGATCCATGGAAAATATCTCCGGAATTTTGCTTACGGGCGGCCTGAAGCCGGAAAAACCCATAAGGACATTGATAGAAGGCTTTCCCCAGATGGTTCCCATCATCAGCGTTGACCAAGACACCTTCCCTACCGCCGCAATCGTCAACAATATTCATGCAACCATCCTCCCCGAGGATGAGCGAAAGATCATGCAGGCCATAGCGGTTTTTGAAAAAAATGTAGACGTGGCACAACTGGCGGAAAAACTCATCACCACCCATACTGCCATTGTCACGCCAAAGATGTTCGAGTATGAACTGGTGCGGAAGGCAAAAATGTTCAAACAACGAATCGTCCTGCCGGAAGGTGAGGAACCCAGAATCCTGCGGGCGGCTGAGGCATTGCTCCACCGGGAAGTTGTGGAGATTACCCTCCTTGGGAACAGAGAACGGATTCTTAACAAAATTTCCGAATTAGGATTAAGGCTTGAAGATCCGGATGTTATTGAGCCCCGGGAGTCTGAGTTCTTTGATGATTATGTTCATACCTACTATGAATTGAGAAAGCACAAAGGGATCACGAAAGAAAATGCCCGGGATATAATCTCAGACGTGAACTATTTTGGGACCATGATGATTTACAAAGGGAATGCAGGCGGTATGGTATCCGGGGCCGTCCACAGCACGGCGGAAACGATACGACCCGCTCTTGAAATCATCAAAACAAGACCAGGGTTTTCCATCGTTTCAAGCGTGTTTTTCATGTGCCTGAAAGACAGGGTCCTTGTGTATGGGGACTGTGCCGTAAATCCTGATCCGAACCCCGAGCAACTGACCGAAATAGCGTTTACTTCAGCGCAAACCGCAAAGATCTTCGGCATTGAGCCGGTTGTGGCCATGCTGTCTTATTCAACAGGAGCGTCCGGTAGAGGCGAGGATGTGGACAAGGTTCGTAAAGCCACCGAAATTGCCAAGGAAATTCATCCAGGGCTAAAGATTGATGGTCCGATTCAATATGACGCCGCTGTGGATCCATCGGTAGCCGGAACCAAGATGCCGGAAAGTGACGTCGCAGGAAAGGCTACGGTGCTCATTTTCCCTGACCTCAATACCGGGAACAATACCTACAAGGCGGTCCAGAGGTCGGCCGGAGCAATAGCCATAGGACCGGTACTCCAGGGGCTCAAACATCCGGTAAATGATCTAAGCCGCGGATGTACGGTTCCCGATATTGTGAATACTGTGGCAATCACCGCAATTCAGGCCCAGTCGGAGAAAGGCTTATCATGAAAATACTGGTCATCAATACAGGGAGCTCCTCCATAAAGTATGAATTATTCGACATGGATCATCCCAGGGTATTGGCTTCGGGCGCCGCTGAAAAAATTGGGGAAGGAGCCGGCATCCTAACACATAGAAGGATCGTCACAGGCGGCAAGTTCAGCAAGGAGGTGGAAAAGGGCCCCATTGCCGACCATCAAGCCGGTTTAAAACGCATCGTAGCGCTGCTGATGGATCCGGAACACGGGGTTGTCAGGGAGAAATCCGAAATATCTGCCGTGGGTCACCGTGTGGTGCATGGGGGCGAAGCTTTTCACGCCACCGTTATTATTGATGACAAGGTCATGGAGGCCATAAGACAAAATTCTCATCTGGCCCCCTTGCACAACCCTGCCAACCTGATGGGGATCGAGATATCAAAGGCCGTTTTCCCAAATGCAATCCAGGTGGCGGTTTTTGATACGGCCTTTCACCAGAGCATCCCCATGAAAGCATTCCTCTATGCTATTCCGTTTGAAATGTATGAAAAAGAAAGGATTCGCAGATATGGGTTCCACGGAACTTCCCATGCCTATGTTGCGGAGAAGGCGGCCATATTCCTGGATTTACCATTGAAGGAATTGAATTTAATTACGATTCATCTGGGAAACGGCGCCAGTATGGCGGCCCTGAAAAACGGAAAGTGTGTAGACACCAGCATGGGCATGACCCCGCTGGCAGGACTGGTCATGGGGAGCCGTTCCGGTGATGTGGACCCTGCCCTTCCCTTTTTTCTGGCAGATCATCTTGGGATGTCAGTCAAAGATATTGACAGGCTGCTGAATGAAGAGAGCGGCTTGAAAGGGATTTGCGGGACAAACGACATGAGGGAAGTCATTGCAAAAATGAATTCAGGAGATGAACGCGCGAAGATCGCCCTTGAGCTATACGGCTACCGGGTAAAAAAATATATAGGCGCCTATTTTGCCGTCCTCGGCAACCTGGACGTACTGGTCTTTACAGCGGGTGTTGGAGAAAATTCCCCGGAGATCAGGGAACTGTGCTGTGAAGGACTCTCCAGGCTCGGCATTGAAATCGACCAAAGGAGAAATTGCAACAGTGGTAATGAGACAAAAGAAATTAATGTTCCGGGGGCGGAGGTAAAGATCCTGGTGGTTCCAACAAATGAGGCGCTAAAGATTGCTCAGGAAACCAGGAAGGTCATAGAATCCTGATCTCTCGCGGGGAAGAAGCTGAAAGGGTGCCGCTCACGTTCCATAAGTCTTAGGGAACAGAATACGTATGCGTAAAAGGAGAGAGATAAAAAAGGACGGGGATCTAAGGAACGTGGCCGCAATAACTTCCCCAACCATGCATCATAGCTTCAGGCCATCTTC
>JAGHDR010000408.1 GCA_021159825.1 Deltaproteobacteria bacterium
CTGAGGTGAGACCAGGGGTCTCCAGGTAACGAAGGAATAGATGACCGAATCCTTGTTGAAAGAGATAGCGTTGCTCATTGAGCCGGTTCTGGCGGAAATGGGGATTGATCTGGTGGATATGGAATTCCTTTCCGGTCAGGGCAGACGGGTCCTCAGAATTTATGCGGACAGGCCGACCGGTATTAATCTGGATGACTGTGCCATGGTCAGCCGCGAAATCGGAAATCTTCTGGACGTGAAAGACCTGCTTCAGCATCACTATGTCCTAGAGGTATCATCTCCCGGCCTCAACAGGCCCCTTAAAAGAGAAAAAGATTTTCTCCGGGCCATCGGGCGGAAGGTCAAGGTCAAAACAGCCGTCCCGCTGAAGGGGCGTAGAAATTTTTCGGGGGTTCTTCAATCCTTTGAAAACGGTACCCTGCAACTCAAATTGGACGACACCGTTGTTCAAATTCCCGAAGAAAGCGTGAAAATGGCCAATCTGGTGTTCGATTTTGAGGATTAAGGTAATTCAACTATTGGGTGGAGCAAGGGAATGGTTTCTGACTTAAGAAAGGTGATTGACCAGGTAAGCCGAGAAAAAGGCGTTGACCCGGCTGTGTTAATCGGGGCGCTTGAGGAAGCGGTCAAGGCGGCTGCCAGGAAAAAATACGGTACGGAATACGACCTTGAGGTCATCTACAACGATGAGATGGGGGAAGTTGAGGCGTTCGAATTCAAGGAAGTGGTTGAAAAAGTGGAAAATGCACACCTTCAAATCTCCCTTGAGGAAGCCCTTGAACTGGATCCGGAGACTGAAATCGGAGACAGCCTGGGCATCAAGATGGATCCGGACACGTTCGGAAGGATCGCGGCTCAATCCGCAAAGCAAGTTATTATGCAGCGGCTGAAAGAGGCGGAGCGGGATATCGTTTATGATGATTTCATCGACAGACGGGGTGAAATCGTCAACGGGATCGTTCAGCGGTTTGACAGGGGCGCCATCATTGTCAACCTGGGGCGTGCGGAGGCGGAATTGCCCCATAAGGAACAGATTCCCAGGGAATCCTACAAACAGGGCGATCGCGTCAGGGCCTATATCCTGGATGTGAGAAAGATCAGCCGCGGACCTCAGATTATTCTTTCAAGAACCCATCCCAATATTGTCGCAATTCTGTTTGAAAATGAGGTGCCCGAGATTTCCGAAGGGATTGTGCAGGTCATGCAGGTGGCCCGTGAACCCGGGGGCCGGGCAAAAATCGCCGTCAGTTCAAAAGATGCTGATGTGGATCCTGTGGGTGCATGCGTTGGTATGAAAGGGAGACGGGTTCAGGCAGTGGTTCAGGAGTTGCGTGGGGAGAAAATCGATATTGTGACCTGGGATCCCGACTCGGCTAAATTCATATGCAATGCGCTTGCGCCCGCTGAAATTACCCGGGTCATTGTGGATGAGGACAACCACAGCATGGAGGTTGTTGTTCCCGATGATCAATTATCCCTGGCCATTGGAAAACGAGGGCAGAACGTTCGACTGGCGGCGAAATTGACGGGATGGCGTTTGGATGTGGTGGGTGAAACAAAATATAACGATGCACTTAAGGACGGGTACAAATCGCTCCTGGATTTGAATGGTGTGGGTGAAATAACCGCCACCGAATTATATGATGCCGATTTTCGATCCGCCCGTGATGTGGCAGGTTCAACGGTTGAGGATCTGGTGGCGGTCAAAGGGATTAGCGAAGAGAAAGCCGAGGCACTTATAGCGGAGGCGAATCTCTACCTTCGTGGCGAGCCAAACGATGATGCGCCAAAGGAATCGGAAATAGATGATGCTCAAGAATTGGAAACCGACAATTCTAAAGAAGATGCGGTTGTACAGGGGGAGCCCCATTTGGGGGAAGTATCCGAAACGGGGGTGCCGGATACCGATGAATCGGGTGCGCCGGTGACGAAAATATCGACTGATGAGTCGTAGCCGGGAGTACATCCCCATCAGAACATGTATATGCTGTGGGGCTAAACGAAATAAACGGGAACTGATTCGGTTGGTTTTAGACCCCGGTGGCGTGGTCGTTAGAGATAATCGTGGAAATGGGCAGGGCAGGGGTGCCTATATTTGTAGGAATGAAGATTGCCTGTCTGTGCTGAAAACAGGCAAAGGCTTGAGCAGGGCTTTCAGGCGAAAAGTTTCTATTCCCGTTTTATGAATCATTTTTCTGAACCGACGACAAAACGCTGATAAAGGGACGGCGGGACTTAACAATTTCTGGGGGAATTTATGGCTAAAATCAGGGTTTATGAATTAGCAAGGGAACTCAAGATGGAGAGTAAGGGGCTCGTGGAGGCGCTCAATGCGGGTGGATTGGACATCAAAAACTACATGAGTACCCTTGATGAAGAAATGACTTCCAAGGCCAGGAAGGTTATTTCCGGCGCCATATCAGAAGTGGTGATTGAAAAAAGGGTTAAGCCCAGGGTTATTCGCAGACGAAAGAAGCTGGTTCAGGTTGAAGAAAAAGATGAATTGACAGTCAAACCGGAAGTGCCGCCCACGGATGAGCCCCCTGAAGCGATTCAGGGAACCCCTGATATGGAAAAAACCAAGACCCCGGTATCCGATGATGATGATGGCCAAGCCCCGGCTGAAATTGTTGTTGACGCACCGGTAGTGTTTGAGGAAGATTCCCCCGCTCAGGAAGCGGAAGCGCAAGCGGAAACTGTTGAGGCGCCCCCCCCGGAAGTGCCTGAAGCCCAAGCCCCGGCTGAAATGGTTGTCCCGGTTCAGGAACCGGCGGTTTCAGACAAGAAATCCCACGAACCCGATAAGCCCGCCAAAACGAAAGGAAAGAAAGGCAAGAAAAGAAAATCCGAAAGGCCTGCCAAAATTATCAGCCCGCCGGAAGAGGGCCTGCTTAAGAATATCCTTGCCGGAGAAACTGAAAAAAAACATGTAAAGCCAAAAGCTTCAAAGCCAAAGCGCAAGGCTTCCAAGCCGGTTTCCGAAACACCGAAACAACCGCGGCAGCCCAAAGTATTCGAGCCACCGCCGGATGATGGGAAACCCTCAAAAAAGAAGAAGGGTTGGCAAAAGGACCCAGCCGGGGCCACGCCGAAACGAAACGTTGCAAAACGGCGGAAAAAAGAGGTTTACGAGCGGGCGGATCTTTACCAGGATCGCGGCAAGAAGCGTAAGGGGAAAAAAGGCGGTAAAAAAACCAGGGATATCCCCAGAAAATTAAAACATACGGAGATCACGACGCCTAAAGCCATCAAGAGGCGGATTAAGGTTCAGGACACTGTCACCGTCACGGATTTGGCCAAGGCCATGGGGACCAAAGCCACGGAATTGCTTAAACTACTCATGAAACTGGGTGTAATGGCCAATATCAATCAATTGCTGGATTTTGATACGGCATCACTGGTTGCCGATGAACTCAATTTTGAATTGGAGCCGGCCACCTTCAAGGAAGAGCGCTTTTTTTCCGATGTGGAGGACCTGCCCGAAGATCTGGTGTCAAGACCGCCTGTTGTGACCATTATGGGCCATGTGGATCACGGCAAGACTTCCCTGCTCGATTATATTCGAGAATCGAACATTATCGGAGGGGAATCGGGCGGTATTACCCAACACATCGGGGCATACTATGTGAAGCGTGAAGCCGGTGATATTGTTTTTCTCGATACGCCCGGCCATGAAGCGTTTACGGCCATGAGAGCACGGGGAGCAAAAATTACCGATATTATCATCCTGGTGGTGGCGGCGGATGATGGCGCCATGCCGCAGACCAAGGAAGCGATTAATCATGGAAGGGCAGCGGGAATCCCCATCATTGTGGCCATTAATAAAATGGACAAAGCCAACGCTGATCCGGAAAGGGTTAAACGGGAATTGGCTGAATTGGATCTTGCACCGGAGGAATGGGGGGGCAACACGCTCCTGGGAGAAATTTCGGCCAAAACGGGAGAAGGGGTTGATGATCTCCTGGGGTTGATTCTGCTGCAGTCTGAAATGCTTGAATTGTCGGGGAATCCCGGCAGGGAGGCAAGAGGGTCTGTGGTGGAAGCTGAACTGAACAAGAGCCGTGGGCCGGTGGCCACGGTCCTGATTCAAAACGGCACGCTTAATCAGGGCGACCAGTTTGTCTGCGGTGAGCATTTCGGCCGCGTGCGGGCCATGCTGGACAGCCGTGGGCGGAAAATGACGACGGCAGGCCCCTCTACCCCCGTTGTTTTGTATGGGATCTCCGGTGTTCCCATGGCCGGGGACGAGTTTATTGTTGTGAAAGATGAAAAAATCGCCAAACAGATCATTGACCATCGAAAAGAAAAATCCAGGAAACCGGAAGGTACAAAAACGGGATTGGTGAGCCTCGATGATTTATACGAGAGGATTAAGGATGGCGGCGTTAAAGAACTGAATATCATCCTTAAGGCTGATGTGCAGGGCTCTTCGGAGGCCCTTTCCGAGTC
>JAGHDR010000354.1 GCA_021159825.1 Deltaproteobacteria bacterium
GTATACGAAAGATAGCTTTTTAGTCAAGATTTTGAATTGGGCTCTAAACAGTGAGGGTAACGATGGCTTTTAAAACCAGGAAAGAATCAGATGGGAAGGTTGCAGCAATAATTTCGTATTGTGTCCCCGAATTATCTTTCTCTCCATGAGCCGCACTAACAAGCCCAAGGTTTTCCGCCACCCGGTTTATTTCCGATGATCCGAATTTGTAAAATGAAGTTACCTTTTTGTCGCCAAAAGCGGTTTGTTTAAATATCGCCTTGAGCTCCCGAACATCACGGTGCATGAGTCTCCAATGCAGCATATGATCCATGAATTGACGATTGGGATTGTTGGGGCCGAAATTGCCGATGATCAATACACCCTCATCCCTCAATTGCTCGTAGCACCTGTCGATCAACTTCACAAACAGCCGGTTGTCCAGATAATCCGTTAAACCTGAGGAATAAATGATATCCTGCGGACCGAAATTGTGGCGCACACGTCCCAATGCCCACTTGACGATGTTTTCATTCATCAGCCGCACCGTCGCCTGATGAGGGCAGCACCGTTTCTACGATGGGCTCCAAGTTTAGATTATCATCTGAGGTCATTTTGATTTTCTCTCCCTTACGTTACATCAATGTTTAATTTCAACTTCATTTTTGCCGAGGGCCTTCTGAACGGCAATGGCCATGTCCCTGCGCGTAGCAAGGCCAGCCCCTCTTCGATAATGGGACCAACGGCAATCGTTTCAACCTTCTGCTGTTTCTGCCGACTGAACATTAGAATCCGGTTAACCAGGTCACGGGCTCTCCGGCTGGCTTTTAAAATTTTGTCGAGATTCTGTTTGGTTTTCCGATCCCCATCCACGGGCAGCTGGATCAGGGTCATCTCCGTATATCCCATGATGGCCACCAAAATATTATTAAAATCGTGGGCAATGCCACCGGCCAGGGTCCCAATAGCCTCCATTTTCTGAGCCTGTTGAAGCTGATGCTGAAGGCTCATCTTCTCTTTTTCAGCCAGGTGGTTGGTTTCGATCTCTTTATTCAGATCTTGGTTGGTCTTAACCAGTTGCAGGGTTCTTTGCTTGACGCGGTTTTCAAGTTCACGGTTGACCTGCCGCACCTTTTCCTGTTCCTTGGTCAGCAGTTGCTCCATGTAGAAGTCTTTTCTGGCATAATACTCGATGGAATAACAGGCAAACATACCGATGATATTGGCGCTGATGAAAAAAAAGTTGTTATTGATCAACACGGGAAAAGGAGTATGGCTGATCAAAACAGCGAAAAATTCGTAAAGTACAACGATGATCCAGCCGGCGGCGGCGGCCCAGATAAATCTGGCGCGAATGAATGTGTAGCCAAACATGAAAATGAGGATAAGACCGGCGTAGTAAGAAAAGTTGGCCGGGGGCGGAGCAATTATGATCATGCCGATGATCCCTACTCCACCGATTATCAGGATCAACAGAAAACAGGGTTGGATGTATTTCCCGAACCGGTCGGCAAAGGTGAATAAAAAGGCGCCGAACAGAACCGGGCAAACTACGGTGTAGCGGATCAGCCACAGGATGTTTCTTTTTTCGGGAACCAATACGGCATCCAGCAGGCCGAATATCCCATAAAAAAAACAGCCAGCAGCAGAGCATACCTAATCTGCTTCAGGCCGGATTGGTAGTAATAGTCCAAAAAATCGTTTTCAAGAGGAGCGTCTTTACCTGTAAATGACAGGGTCAGCGTCCTTAGCTTCATTGCAGACGGCTTGTTTAATCCGAGTTCCTTTTCCGAAGATACCTCTTCCATCAATAGATCCCTTCTCGGCACCCGGCGGCGATGGTTTTCCCCAGTTCTTCGCACTGCGCAAGGATTCCGCCGTCAACCTCACCTTTTGCGATCACGGGGACTAAGACTTTCTTAAACTGATACCCCAGACAAATTCGTTCAATATGGTTTAAGGCGCCGGTTCCGTCATTGCCGGCACTGATAAAGACTGCGTATGGTTTTTTGAATATCTCTTTTCTGCCGCGCGCTTCATTATAGGTTCTGTCAAAAAAATCTTTTACCATTCCAGACATGTAGCCAAAATATTCGGGCGAACCGATGGCCAGGCCATCGCATGCCAGCAAATCCTCCAGGGTTGCTTCAGATGCCGTTTTCAAAAAAACAGCGACATCTTCTATGGATCGGGCCCCTTCAGAGACTTTTTGGGCCATCTTTCGGGTGTTTCCGCTTTGGGAATGATAGACAATCAGAATCTTACACGTCAAAGGTTTCTCCTTAGATTTTAGAAAACCCGGGTGTCAGGGCCTCGGCAAAAAATAAATACACCATCCGGCTTGTCCTTTGGTCCGTCTACTGCGTTGCATCCACCAGCACATATCCACAAATATGCACAGGCGGACGCGTCTTGCATACAAACCAAAATACGGCGCAATACGGCGCATTTATTTTTTTCCGAGACCCTTAAAAATATGCACCAAACATGAGGATCACCGAATCAACACTCGTATTATCCTCGTTCAAATTAGCGTTTGACAGATGGTCCCAGCGTATAGATGTAAACAACGTTTCCCGGCCGATGGGAAACTCAAACCCGAACCCTGCCTTGGGATTGAAATTGAGACGGGACCCCTGCCCTTCCACACGAAATCCCGTGTAAATCAGTCCGATGCCACCCTCGATATATGGCCGAACGGCTTCTGAATCAAGGAAATCCAGATAATAAAGGGCCATCATGGCGGCCGATGCCATGGGCCAATTCTCAGGGGTTGTGGTGGACCCCAGGCTGAACTCCAGTTTAAACCGCAGATTTTCCGGCGCGCTGTGGGGCCAAATTTTATCATAGTCAAACATGACCAGATAGTTGGCCAGAATAAATCCGATTTCATTGTCGGGATGAAAACTGTTTCCATAACTGAGCGCAAAACCATGACGGGTGGGAACATATTCGGTGTCCTGGTCCTCGGCCGACGATGTTCCGTTAAACAGCATTAAAGCAAAAAAAGTCAACCCAGCCACAAGCAGAGCCTGTTTCAATTTCATATTACGATACCTGTTTTGGATGGTAAAACTTTTCAATGAGAAACCCGGCCATCAGAAATTTCTCGGTTTGCATACCACTTCTCGTATGCGCATATCAAACATGTCGGATTGGTTCGCCGGCTTCAGGATCAGGGCCGTATCCGAACCACGGCTGCTGCCCCCGATGGATACGATATCATTTCCGGTAAGCGCCCCCGAATCAGCGGCCATGATGGCCACCTCCACAGCCACTTTGGTGCCCTGGCCAAACAACTTTAATGTGTCGGCAATCAGAAGGGCCGGATAAACGCCCCCGTGTTTTTTGGCCACAGCCCGTTCCACACCGGAAAGGGCGTGGGTAGCGGATATCACATTGATTCCCTGTGCCAACAAATCATTTCTGACACCCGGATCCATAATCGATTCAAAGGGCTTTTTGAACCCGCAATGGTAACTGACCGCCGTAATGGTGAATTTTTCAAAAATCTCAGCCGTTTTAAACGCCGTGTCACCGGTAGTCGAGGCCACCACCACTTCATTCAGGCCGAGTGCCGCTGCCCTTTCAAAAGCCATTTTCAGGGTTTGTTCCGTGTTGGTCTTTCCAGGTCCTTCGAAATACATGGGGCTCCTTTCTCAAAAGTCTTTTGTGGTGAAATATTTCCGATTTATGACATTTTCAACAAAGACAAAAATTCGGTCCATGTTGAAACACGGGGTACGCTCTCGTGGGAATCATCTGTTTCGCTGGGCGCCATGCGCGCGGGAATCGGCGGTTTCTTATCCCGGACGTAAGTGAACCAAACAGGTTGGATCCCCGCCGCTAAAGCCCCATTCACATCCGCATCCACGTCATCTCCCACATATATGATTTCCTCCATGGGTGCGTCAAAACCGCCCGTCAACTCGCGAAAAACCTTTCCATGGGGTTTTCGATACCCCAATTGCCCGGATATGAGCGTTACCTCAAAAAAAGGCGCTAATCCCAGGCGATTTATGATCTCCAGCGCGGCGGGCCAATGGGTGAAATTGCTCAAAAGCCCAAGTTGAACCTCATCCTTCAATCTTTCCAACATGGATCGGGTTCCGGGAACACGGTAGCAGAAATCGTAAAAGGTGGAAAAATAAGCCTCGACCGTGGCAGCTATTCTGGGGTCATCCGGCAGAACATGGTACCCGAATTTTTCCAGAGCAGCGCTGATCCAAAACCGGTTGTGGGTTTCTTTTCCATCCTCCCTGGTCTGTTTGATAAACATCGTGGATATCTCGAAATAGGCTTTTTTGAAAGCATCTTCCTCGGGATAAAACCCATTATGTTCGAGGCTCTTTTGCAGGCGTGAAAAAGCCCTATCGAGGGCATCCGCTTTTACCATCACCAGCGTGTTAAAAAGATCAAAACCGATCGCCCCGATGTGATTCATCATTTTTCCCTGTTCAGCATAAAATAGAGATAACCGTCATTACCATTGCAACCATAGCGGCGTATTTTCGCACGCCGGGCGAAATTGATCAAGAAAGAAACCGATTACGGTTACGGGCGTACCGGTTTGAGCACGAAAACCGACAGAAATTTGACAACTTTCAATTCAAAAGTATATTGTCCCCTCATGAGAAATACTGTCTATTCTAGTGGCTGAACGAAAACTAGGATTTTTCGTCAAGGTCAAGGAAGATCAAAATTTTAACCGCAGGAATATATTGAATATTTCGAGGATTAAAATTTTGATCTGACGCAGAGATTGGCGAAAAAGACAGTTTTCGTTCGGGCACTA
>JAGHDR010000409.1 GCA_021159825.1 Deltaproteobacteria bacterium
CAATGACAACCCTTATTCTGAGTCACTGTTCCGAACCATGAAATATCGACCGGAATACCCGGAACATCCCTTTGAAGACCTGAACAGTGCCCGGGAATGGGCAAAAAAATTTTCCCCGCTTTTTCATATTATGGACAAACGAATATATTCCGCCCCTACTCCAGGAAATGATATCTCCAAAGATTTGCACGATCCAAGTTAAAGTTTTGATTCTTGATTGTATTTAGGTATCATGACGGTTCATGCAAAAAAGGCACGTCGCTATCTGCCAAGATAGTTGACGCATGAGCGTAAATCCAGCTCCGGTACGACTTGGATCGAATTGCCGAAAGGGTCGCCAAAATCCATGGCATGAAAACGCATGAAATAATGTTGAGAGGGAAGCAGCCTCAAAAAGTGAAGACAAGGCGTCTATTCTGTATTTTGGGTCATCAGCGGGTTTGGCATGTTAATCACGGGTAAAAACCTTCGCGCAGGATATCATCCACGTCGTACGCGCATTCCGGAGGAAAAGAATCGCGGATCAACCCAGTTTCCAATATCGCGAGACGTTTTGCTTTCGGGTATGCCGCGTTAACAAAGGCTTCCAATTCGCGCTTCAAGGATGGACTGTCCTCCAGCAATTCCAATATCTGAAAACGCTGGGTCTCAATGGTGGCTTTCCAACTGTTCGATTGCCGCTCCGGTTGCATTTGCCATTTCAATAAATGCATGATCAGGATTACGAGCCTGCTTTTCAGTTCCCGGCGTTCATTCTTTCCCATGGACTCAATCTCCTCGATCAGATTGTTGATGTCGACATCCGAAAGCCTTCCTGATTTCAGCAATGCCGCCTGTTCCTGAGTCCATGCATGGAAATCCGAATTGTATAACATCCCCATCGTACACACCTCCTTAACCTTGCACCGCTTTTCGTAACGGCAAAATCATACCATAATCCATGAGAATTTCCACCAGAATTGAAGATGGCGGGATCTGTGTGCGGAAACGCCGTGGATGGGGATTTCCTTAAAAAAACCTCAGAACGGTCGATATTACACCCCCGTTAAACCGTCCCGGACTCTCTATTTTTCCATTTTGCCGGCCATCTTTCTCAGGGCCTCCAGATACCCCTGGAAGCAATCCAGATAAAAAGAGAGGGCTCTGGAGAAGTTCTTGCCCAGTAATCCGGCAACGATCAGCAAACTGATCTTCTTCTGCTGCGCCAGGATCTGTTGAGAACCCATCAGTATCCGTCGTTCTTCACGGGTGAGCGATTTCATGATTAACTTCAGTGCACTTCCGGCTCGGGGCTGATACATCCAGAAATAGAGCAGGTCCAGCGAAAAAATAATAATGACTTTTCCGAGATCCCTTATTTCACCGCTTTTTGCAACACTCAGTTTTCCGGGCGATTTCAAAATTTCCATTGTGTTGGTTTCGGGAAACAGGAGCCCCAGCCTGGCATAGGTTTCAAATATCTGGCCCATTTTGGTGCGGTAATCCCTGACACGGGTTCGAATGTTCTGGTATCGATCCGCCAACCCCTCAATGATGCCGGCCACCAGATCGGATGCGCCCTTGGAAATAACCGCGGCCCACTTTTGAAGGATGTCTTCAACACCCGGAACGTGAAAGGCAACCAGAATGCCGGCCGCAGCCCAATTGAAAAACAGGGCTACGGGGATGCTTAAAATGCTTCTGAACAGATTCCCGTAGACCGCTCCTTTTGGCAGTCCCCTGAAAATATTGTGGCTGCACAGATACAATCCATTGGTGAGGGCCATGAAACCGTAGAGCGCCACGGGATCGGATGCGGCGGTAATGCCGAACCCCGTGTTTAGAATCAGGGTTTTGGCCACATAATCCAGAAGCGGAACGGAAAACCCCGTAAAGAGCAGTGAATCCGCCAAACGCTCCCATTTTACATAATCATTCCACCTGAGCAGGGGGGAGCGTTTTATGCCGCCCCCCCCCAGCACCGATTGAAGAATGTTCCGTAAACCCGTAATGCCGAACCAGATAAACGCTCCGAAGTAGGCCAGAAACCACCAGTCTTTGGTCAGTGCGAAGGTGGCGAAGGCCGGTACAAAACCGATAAAGATTTTCAGGATATTTTTGAGTCCCGTATTGAGATAACGCCAGGAGAGTCGGCGGGTCTTTTTCCGGGTGCCATTGGACGCAAGCGAAAAACCGTTATCGGCATGTTTTTGAACGCCGCCCAGCGTGATCACGTTGCTTTTGTTTGTAAAGTGTGTGGATCCCTGTTCAATGACCCAGTCATGGGTCTTTCGGTTTCCCATGAATTCTAAGGCGGGGATACGGCGAATCCACCGGTAAAAAGTTTTTGTAAAAGACGTGAGGCCAATCTTCGGGTGGAGGGTCCTACGTTTCAGAACCCCAACGGCAATGGGGATTCGGTCGCGCGGGGAGTTGGTATGGCCGACGGCATTTTGAGCTCGGCGGGGCAGCGTGTTTAAAACGGCCAGCCCCATACCATGCACCCGGGGGCTTCGACCGGTGGAATCGCTCCCCATTCGTGTTTTCAAAGGAGATCCTTTGTAGAAATCTCGCAGGGTGGCAATATCGTGAAGGATGGTGTAGAGTTTTTCGATTCGGTCCTTTTGTTGATTATCTTTGGATGATGCCAATCTTGAGATAATATCGCGTGTCAACTTTTTCAACTGGATCACGTTGCCGCGGTTAATGGCTTGCCGAAGACCGTTGATTTTGGCCATCTGATCCGTTTTTCCGGCCGCATAATCCTTGAGATTGAAAATTTCAAGGCGACTGATCAACCCCTCACAATCATAGAGCAGCTCCAGCACATCTTCCACTTGAAGATCGCTGAGATTCAAAGTGATGCGGTAACCCTGATGAAATTTTGACAACCGATAAACAATTTCTTTCGGCGAAAGCTTAAGTATGCCGGGAACTTCGGGTCCCTGTTGAGGGATAGAAGGATCAGGGATTTGAGGGTTTTTTTCAGGCCCCAGGAACTGTTCCAGGATGGCATCGGAATCCATCCGATTCATGATTTGAACCAGCCGCACAATCTTAAGGCGTTCTTCGTGCCGGGCTTTCGGATAGCGGTCCCGAAGGACTTCCACCCGGGTCGCCATGGAGGGGAACATTTTGGCATGTGCAAACTCCGCCAGATGAACAAGGGAGGGTTGCCCCGTTCCCACAAAGGACAGGAATTCCGAAGTATCCAGAATCGGCATTTCGAGCCCCAGGGATTTTTGAAGGTTGGGCGCATGGTTCGTGTTGAATGCTTGCAATACTTTCAAGACGTGGTCTTTCTGATAGCTGCAGACGTTTTTTCCTTCCGCCATGAGTTTTTTAACGGGGGGTTCTTCAAGGAAACACAAAAAGTCCTGAGCATCGGAAAATCCCCTTGGTACCCACATGAGTTGAACAAAGCGGTTTCGGAATCTGGCGTAAAACTCTATTCCGATTCGAATGTCGATCCCCATGATCCTGGCCGCCTCCAGGATCTCAACCGCAAACCTGGCCTCCAGGCAGTTGTAATAGACCACCCGTAACCGGCGGATTCCTTTGATCCAGGCATCCATAATCAGGTGGCTGGAGGTTTTTCGGCCCTTGGTGTTGGCGTCGTGGACATGGTCGTCAAAAGAGAGCTGGTTCCACTCCTCCGGCATTTCCAGAAGATGATACTGTCGAAGTTGCTTTCGAATAATGCAGGGGTTCCCGGACACGCATGCCCTGAAATCATGGGCCAGCTCGAATTGGCGCTGCTCATTGCCATGGGCCCTCACCAGCTCCTTTATGATCTGAAGCAGTACCCGTGCGGTGTTTTTGGGAATCGGACCGGCGGCTGTGAGGAGGACTTCGTCCCGAAGGGACCGTAGGGCGTTTAGCCGGTCATCCACGCCGCCTTCTTCCATGGACTCCAGCAGATGGATGATGGCGAAAGCGATACGAAGCCCCTTGGATTCGGAAAGCTCTTTGATGCCCCGTGGGTGGAGATAGGAATACACCATTTCCCGGCGGTATTGTCGGGCCGGGTCCTTGGTGAGCACCTCGTTGACGATATTCAGCAATTGCCGGTCCCGCCGGTCAAAAAGAAACATGGCCCCACCTTCCAGAATGATTCCCAGTAAATGCAAAAGTGACACAGTAAACAGAATATTTCAACGGTTTTCAGAGAAACCTGCCACAAAAAAAGCCTCTTGGGATATCCTCGGAATGGGTTGAAAAATAAGATTAAAACTTCTATTGTATGTGGCGCAACTCACAGAAAGAAATGTTTTGGGCAATTCCACCATTCGTTGAGGGGGCTTGAGAAATGAAAAAACGGCATTTTATGACGGCTTTGACCGCCGTGTTAATTTTTTCCGTTATCCCGGTTTTTGCAGGCGACGCCATGTGGGTAACCTCGGATAAGGCCCGGCTTAAGTCGAAACCCAAAGCCTCTTCCACGACCCTTGCCACCCTTCCCGTGGGCTCAAGAGTGTCCGTGTTGGAATCCAAAAAACGCTGGTATCGGGTGCGAACCTCATCCGGTGAAAAGGGATGGATGTATCGGGGCAAATTATCCGACACGCTCCCCGCAAAGGAAACAGAAGAATCCGACAACCTGTTTTCGTCCATGCAGAGCAGCAGCATCAGCGCCGATGAGGCCCAGACCTCCCGAAGTATTCGCGGTTTGTCCAAAGAAACGGAACAGTACGCACAGCAGCGGGGAACGCCGGAGGTTTATAAAAAAGCCCTGGATCAGGTCCTGGCCATTCGCATCACGGACAAGGAAGTGGATCTCTTTCTGAAAGAGGGAAAAATCGGCGAATATGCACCATAGCGTTCGAAAAACATTATTTTTTAAACGGGGTCTAGCCATGCATAAAAAAAAATCGACCATCCTTTTTGTATCCTTGGCATGTCTAATTTTTCCGGGTGCCGCTTTTGCCGACGTTGATCACCAGACGTCAAAAGAAAACGACACCGTCCCCCTGCAGCTTGCCGGATTGCTGGATAAACTGTTGGATCCCGAAAGCAAGGAAAGCAAGATGCTCTCGGGAGCGGTTTCCCTTCTGGGGTCTGCTTCTGAAATTGATTATAAGAGCGAAAGAACCATCGGCGAAAGCCTGGCCCTTGAAGGTTTTCGCCGCTATGGAATGCCGGTGAAAGACAAGGCGCTTCAGAAATATGTGAACCTGGTGGGAAATGCGGTGGCAAGGAATTCAGGTCGGCCCAATATTCCCTATAATTTTGTCGTTGTGGACAGCCCGCTCCAAAACGCTTTCAGCTGTCCGGGGGGTATCATTTTTGTCAGTTCAGGCCTTCTGAAAACCATTCAATCCGAGGATCAACTGGCCGGGATCCTGGCCCACGAGGTGGCGCATGTGGGACACAAGCATGCACTGAAATCCATACAGCGGGCACAATTTTTTAATGGTGTCGGAAAAATCACGTCCGCCACCATGGAAGGGAAAAAGGGCAAAGAGTTCGAGAACATGATTGGCGGCTTGCAGGATACCCTCTTTGATAAAGGTCTTGACCGAAC
>JAGHDR010000335.1 GCA_021159825.1 Deltaproteobacteria bacterium
CCGGTATGTTGATCAGGTCGTATCGCCTCACGATATTGGCCACCTCTTCCTGGTCCGTGTCTGCTTCCACGGAAATAACATCCGGATTCATGATTCTGCCGATTACTTGGTCTTCAGGCTCGATCACCAGGTCTTTCAGGGAAATAACCCCTACCAGTCTCTGAAAATCATCCGTGACCCAGATATAGTATAGGTTTTCAATCTCTCTTCCCTTTTCCCGAATGGTTTTGATGGCGTCTCCCACGGTGACGTCGGCTTTTACCGCGAGAAACTCCAGGGCCATGAGGCCTCCGGCAGTGTCATCGGGAAAGGGAAGCAGCTTCTCAAGTTCTTCCGAGACATGGTCGTCAACCGAATCGATGACTTCCTTGGCCCGTTCCGCCGGCAGGTCACCGACCAGGTCAGCGGCATCGTCGGAATCCAATTCCTCTACGATGTCGGAGATGGCTTGGTTATCAAGATCTCTCAGGATGCGTTCCTGGACCGGCGGTTCAATTTCAACCAGCACGTCTCCAGCGCCTTCCGGCTCCAGAAGCTGGAAAATGGCAATCCTTTCGTTGGCGGCGAGGTGCTCGATAAGGTCCGCTACATCTGCCGGTCGCATTTCAACAATCAGCTTCTTGAGAGTATCGAGTTTTTCCAGTTCTACCAGGGTCTTGACTTCGTCAATAAGCCTGGCTTCGATGGATCTTGTCTTAAAAGCCGTCAAGATTTACTCCTTTTGGAGGTCTCGTTGTCCGATGGGTCTTTGTTTGATGGGGGTTTGTGTTTCAAGCTTTTCAGTTTTTTCAGAATCATGTAGTCCAGGTCATTGCGGCTCTTTATTTTGGGTTCTATTTCCTTGAGCGGTATTTCCGCCCTGGCAGCAGACCTGTGCCCTCCGGCAGAGCCCCCCCAGGGTTCAAAAAGCTTCTTGGCGGTTTTGCCGGCGTTGCCCCTGAAACCGGCGTTTCTGAGAATAAAAATGAGTTTTTTATCATACACGCCGGCGACGATGCTCCATTCGGTCTCAGCCAGCTTCATAAAAAAATCAGCGATAATAACCAGCGTATCGGGATTATCAACTTCTCCCAGGTTCACGTAGGCCATATTGTTGACAAACACCAGCTCATCTATGGCGGTACGAAAATCGCCTAAGGCATGACGGCTTAACTCCGAAGACTCGATCTTCTTGATGGTGTTCATGTTGGCATATCGATACAGGTATTTGAATGCGTTCACGTCGTTGGAGAGTGAATCCCTGACAAAATTATCGGTGTCGGTTTTGATGCCGTAAAAAAGGGCGGTGGCCAGCCTCGTTGACAGGGCCACTTTCATGCTTTTGAGGTACTCGCACATGATGGTGGCATTGGCGCCATAATCCTCTCTGATATCCATGAAGGTCGCTCTGGAGGCGGGATCGATGGGGTGATGATCGATGATGATATCAAAGGGATGGTTTTTGAAAGGGGGATAATGGCCGGGCTGAGAATCCACCATGGCCCATTTTGTCAACTTTCGGCCCCGCATGGAACGGATGCGCCGTTGTTTGATATTCAGTAAGCGGATCATGGCCAGATTGTCAGGTCGATCAATGGCATTGACATGAAAGATCTCCACCTTTTTGAGTTTTCGCCAGAACAACCGTTTCAAAGCCAGGGCGCTGGACATGGCGTCCGGATCGGCGTTTATGACGATGCCCAGACTGTCATCGGATGAAACGGTTTCCAGGAGCTTATGGCATCTTTCGGTCTGGCTGGTGGATTTTGAAAAGGGATGCTCCATCACGGGTTGTGTCATTGCTTTTTCCAGTTCTTTTTTGAAGTTATCAACGGCTACAATATTTAATCAGCGCTCTCATAGATATCTCAAAGACGCCAAAGATACAATGCCAAAGCTTACCAGGGCCATATGGGCGCCAGGTATTCAAGGCTGACTCTGAGGTCTTCTTCCCTGTGGGGTTCAAGGGTGACGGCAAGCGGATTGATGCCAAGGGAATCCAATTCTTTAAAGAGACGCTGAACATTTATATTCCCCAGGCCCAGACCCCAATGGTCGTCCTGTTCTCCATTGTTGTCGTGAAGGTGCAGTTGCTGAAGGTGGCGGGACATGGATTGTACCCATTGGGACAATGGAACGGAACCAAATACCGCCTGGTGGCCGATATCCAGGCAGAAGCCCACCCCATGGGATTTCAGGTTTTCCATGAGCGGCAGCATTTCCAAAGGGGTTTTTTCATATACGTTTTCCAGCATCAGGCATGCTCCCTCCCGCTTAAATACTGCGGCCAGAGGCTCCCATATTTGAAGGCTGTTTTCTATCCATTGTTCCCTGATGGCCCGGTATCTTTTGTGATCGTAGCCGGTGTGGCAGACTACGGTTATGGGCTTGAATACCGGAACCAGCGAAGCGAGCTGGTCGAAACGTTTTCGGGAAACCTCCCGGATATCCGGGTCCGGTGAACCGGGGGCGAGGTCCATGAAGGGTCCATGAAGGGTAATGGTGCGACCGGCCCGGTGAAACTGTTTTGCAACCCCTTCGGCCTCGGAAAATGTTATGAGATCCAATGCCTCCGCGTCAAATCCGATTTCAGGGTTGAGCTGATATTCAAGGAACTTCTCCAGATATCCATCTTTAAGCATCCGGTAAGGGATATTGACTTGTACATGGTTGGTCAAGGGGCTTTCCATAAAAGAGTGCTCCATTCTTGATAGGCATTTGTGGTTTACAAGGTATTGCCATTGAGATATAAGCGTACAAAAAACATCTCATAACCCATTTTAAACAGTGTTGTCATGCAAAAAGCCATTATGGGCCCCCTTTGCTCGGGCCTGGTGATTCCCGGGCTGGGGCAGATCATCAATCAGGATCTGAAAAAAGGCATTATCATCCTTTGTGCCGTATTCGCCCTTTTTGTGGCGGGCATTATCCGACTTCTTCAGATTATCCATTCTGTTTTCAGGTCAGGTTACACGGATCTTTCGGATCCCCAGGCGCTGATGGCAAGGCTCGGCGCTGAGGATATGACCATGCTCTGGTTTTTGGGGGTCGCTTTTGCCATCCTGTGGATTTACGCGGTGGCGGACGCATATGTGGGTGGAAGAAAAATGGACCCGTTTGAAAACGGGGATCACACACAATGAAGGCTTATTTTCTGGATGAAATAGCCTCGGAAAACATGAATAAAATTACCGAGTTTCTTAAGGGTAACGCTTCAGGGTCAACCATGGAGCAGGTTTTCTGGGTGAAGTTGCCCGAGGATCTTTTGAGCCCCCTCCAGTTTCAGCACACCGCTTGTCAACCCCATGCCTTTGCGGTGGAACTGGGTTCGGATTGGGTTAAACTGGAGTTTCTTGTGCGGTCCCTGGAAACCATGAAATGCGACTGCTCGGCCTATTGCACGGACCCGCAACGGGATTATATCATCAATTTTGCCGACCGGATGCTGGATCAGCTGGAAGTGACTACTTGAAATCCCACATTTGAATAGTTGAATCGTTTATTCTTGAGCCTGGAGGCCTGATCATTATGAACTATAAGGAAACACTCAACCTGCCCAAAACCAAGTTCCCCATGAAAGGGAACCTGGTCAACAAGGAACCGG
>JAGHDR010000086.1 GCA_021159825.1 Deltaproteobacteria bacterium
ATTTCTCCCTGTTTCTTTGTCAAAACGATAATGGTATGTTTTGGTTTTGGGACCGATCAGCAATCCCCATGACAAGTGCAAACCATGGGGTATCGGAGATAAAGATATCGGAGGCTGTTAATGACCAGGTATAAAAAACCAAAACGGTTCTTTGAAGACGCCGGCATAGTTGACCCCGGCAGCGCTTATCATGTTGACCTGGAAAATGTGTCCAACACGAAGGGCCAGGATATCAAATCAATGGTTGATCTCGGCCGCTACTTCTCCATATTTGCCCCAAGGCAGAGCGGCAAAACCACGTTTTTTGAAGGGGTTTGCAAACACCTGGCAAATGATCCGACCTACATCCCCCTTCTGCTCAGTTTTCAGGGCTACAAAAGCCTTCAGACGCAACGATTTTACAACTTGATCAAGAAACCCCTCCAGAGGCAACTCATCAGCAGATTGACCCTTGTGGCGTGTCCACGATTAGAGGTTATCAAATCAACCATTGAGTTTTGTACAATATCTGACCATATCTCCTTTCGTGAGCTGTTCGAGGAGTTAAACAGGATTGTCGAACAAAAAAAAATCGTCATTTTTATAGATGAATTCGACGGCATCCCCCGATCCGAACTGGAAAACTTTCTGACCACCCTGCGGGAATTGTACCAGGAATATAAAGGACGTGAGGACAAGGCCCTCTACTCTGTGGGCCTGGTGGGCATCAGAAATGTCACCAAGCTGGTTGTGGGCGGCGTTTCCCCGTTCAACATTGCCGACCAGGTGAATCTCCCTCCCTTTTCCCTGAAAAACGTCCATGATCTTTATGGCCAGTACACAGAGGAAACAAACCAGCCCTTTACTGAAGGCGCGGTTAGAAAGGTTTACGAGGAAACCGTCGGGCAACCCTGGCTGGTCAACAGGCTGGGTACAATTCTTACCATCGACATAAAGCCGGAGACAACGGAACCGATCAGCAAAGAAGATGTGGAAAAGGGAGTTGAAATGCTCCTGTACGAAGAGAACAGCCATTTCGACAATATCACCGAGAAGGCTAAGCAGCTCAAAGAAACCTTTGTGGATATCGTGTTTAACGGGGTCGAGTATGTTCCCGGTGATGATGAACAGTCGCTTCTTATTACCCACGGTCTGATAAAAGCCGAAGGGAAAAATCTCTCTGTCAGCAACCCCATCTATAAAAAAAGGTTCACCAAAACTTTCTTTAGAGGTATCGCAACCAGGGTTGACGCATCTTTCAGACCTTACTATCTCCCTGATGGGAGCCTCAACATGGAAAGAGTGTTGACTGATTTTGAAAAGTACATAGCCCAAATAGGCGCAGCCGCGTTTTATTCCACCAAAAAACCGATGGAGATCACAGGCAAGTTTCAGCTCACAGCCTGGCTTTACCAGTTTGTTCCGGAAGGAAAGGGGGAATTATTTTACGAAAGCAAAACAGGTCTCGGCATCATGGACATCATGCTCATTTACAGGGGTAAAAAATACATCATTGAGCTTAAGATCAATCGATATGCCGGGACCATCGACGATGCGCTGGAACAGTTGACCGAAAAGTATTTACTTCCCGAAAGAGTCGCCCATGGCTACATTGTTGTCTTTGATCCAAAGACAAAAGCGGGTGAGTTATGCACACCACGGAAACACCGGGCGGGGGGCAAAGACGTTTTGAGTTTCAACATCGGGATCGGGAAATAAAATGGTAACCGTTCACGGCCGGGGTTCTTGCAGGTCTGCTGAAAATTAGGATTGCCGCCATTCCCACAATATGGTATAAGCAGCGGCGTTTGCTTGGGGGACCTGGGGGTTTTCAATACGCCCGTAGTTTACCCCTATTTCAGAAAAACACATAAACGAGAAAACAAATGACTGACCATGAAACGCTCCTGCGGGATGCTCAAGAAGGCCTCAATGAAATCGTCAAACCGTATCAGGTCGAGATCAATCGACAACAGCGTATGGCCAATTTTATCAAAAGCTGCATGCGCTGCGCGGCCCGGAATGACTTTCTTCAACTCGATGAATTGCTGAAAACCAAATTAGCCCGCGATATCCTGGAAGAAACCGGTATCGAGGAAAGCGGGGATATCTTCGAAGGCCTGCGGGAATACGCCGATGAACAGGTGGATCGGTACCGGATGGAGTTCATTGAAGACCTCACGGACAAGGCCCGGGAAGCCGCCCTGGAAATGACCATCGATTTCCCCCGTTTCGAGTCACTGAAGGGAATTGAGGGCCAAATCGATTTTTTCAATCGCACCACCACCATCAACAAAAAGCTGCTCAAATCCATCGACCCCAGGCGCATCGTGACGGCCCTGCTCCGTGTTAAAAAACAGCTCTACGACCGCCCCTACGATCCCCGAACTTTCATTGACGGCCTCTATGGGATCTACAACAATATTCTTAAACAGGAGAACTTGCCGCCCGGTGCCAAGGTGACGGCTCAGCGTCTTTATCTGGAATACGTGATTTCTTTTCAGAGCAAACCCTTTTTTCAAGACATGGATAAAGGCAGATTCCGCGGGTACAGCGGCGATCAATTCAATGTGGATCTTTGGCGCTATTTGCAGGCGGGCATTGGGGGCACGTCCGACGGTCGCATTCTTAGAATGACGCCGGGAAGAATCAGCGCCCTGTGGCTCATTGACAGCGATGGAGAAAAACGCCGCATCACCAGCATATCATTCGAGGAGAAAGAAGACTGATGACCCCACAACAGATGGATCAATTGAAACCTTTTGAGGCCAGGGCCATTATCGAGGAATTGAGAAAGGGCAGCGTTCCCGTGGATTACGTGCCGTTCTTTACGGTGGGACGGGAGAACTGGCTCACCCTGATTGAGGACGACCTGGACAAATACATCGCCGAGGGAGGCGCAAAGGTGCGATTTCTGAGCGGCGATTACGGGGACGGCAAGACCCATTTCATGTCCGTCATCCGCCATATGGCCCTTGAAAAAGGCTTTGCCGTATCCTTTGTGGTCTTGACCCGGGAAGTGCCCATTCACAAATTTGAAGCGGTTTACCAGTCCATCGTCAAACAGCTTCGCGGCCGATTCGAGGGGGTCGGCATTCACAACCTGTTGGATGACTATGTAAGTGGAGCGGTGAAAGATCTGACGCTTGAAGATGGTTCGCCGTCTCCGGAAAAACTGGCGGACATCTCCAACGAAATTCGCTCCCTTCCCGGCATGGACATCAATTTCGCCAACGGGGTGATCGCTCTATTGAACAACCGCCTGCAACCCCTTGCGGAGGGAGAGTCGCAAGAAGAGCGAGACAATGCCCGAGAGGTTCTCCATCTCTG
>JAGHDR010000219.1 GCA_021159825.1 Deltaproteobacteria bacterium
GGCGTCATCCACAAGAATCAAGCCGCGAGAAAAGTCTCCAGACTGACACTTCAGGTCAACAAGATGTCCGAAAGCGAATCCTAGTTTTCCTTCAGAACTATATAGACAACACAAAGTTTTCAAGGACCAGGCGTGCCTGAGATCCTGACTTCAGGCGCCCATCCGCCTGGTAAAGCAGCGTCAGCGCCTTTTCTAGGTCTTTTTCCTGCCAGCGTCTTGCCTGGTCTAGAACTTTGCTCACCAGAAATCCGGGCACACCCAGCTTCTTCGCCATTTCAAACTGAGGAACACTTCCTGAGGCAAAGACCTTGGCTTGAAAAATAATGCGGATCTGCCGGGTCAACATGCCGATAATACCAAAGGCCGCGTCTTTCCCTTCTTCTTCCAGATACCGGTTCAGAATAGACAGGGATTGTGCTTTTCGACGCTGAGATATTTCATCCATCAGTTCAAAAATAGTATACATCCGACTGAATATGCTCAGCTCTTTGATTTCATTAACCCCGATTTCCTTGCTGTCATGACGAAGATACAGCTTTTCAAGTTCCGTGTGAAGTGTTCTCGATCGGTTACCGACAATCTCGTGTAAATGACGACAGGCTTCCGTCCTGATATTTAGACCCATCTCACGGGCTTCGGCCTTTATCCAGGGAATCGCTTGACGGTCGTTCAACTCCCTGAAATTCACGGCATGGCCGAGTTTTTTGATGCGGCTGAAAAACTTCAACCTAAAATCGGGCTTCAGTGCAACCAGAATCAGGCAGGTGGTATCCACCGGCTTTTCCAGGTAGGGGATCAAAACCTCCAGGTCGGAACCAGGAATATGGTCTGTGCGCCGGACGATGACGAGACGGTTTGAGGACAAGAACGGGAGCGACCGGACAGCATCAAAAATATCACCCGGATTGACCTTGCCGTCCCCGTCAAAAATATGAAGATTGAAATCCCTGGCCGTTTCAGGGATGAAGGTTTCTCGGATTTGTTTCAGGATTTTTTCAAGGAGAAAATCATCAGGGCCGTGGAAAAGATACACCGGGTTCAGACGGCCCTTTTGGAGATGCTTCAAAATAGTTTCCGGCGCTATTTCAACGGGCATCAGAATCTTTCCATGGTTTTCAGATAGATCCTTTCAGCCAGCAATTGTGCAATCTTTTTGGTGGCCCGTCGCTGGTTGTACTCGGTTTTCAGGGGATCTGAATCCACGGAAAAAGAGGCTTTTTCTTCCATGTTCGGATCATTCCATATGATCTTTCCGGTTGTTGTATCCACGAGTTTTGCTTGAAGCTTGATCTTCAGCCACCTGGAACTCGTTACATCAAAGGTATTGTCCGTTACCCGGTAGCTCAGCGGTTCGGTCCTGATGTTGGTAACCTTTCCAATTAAAACCGCCGCCGCCTTTTCTTTTGAAACCAACGGCACCTGGGAATGGCTGACAAATTCCCGGCGGATCATCTTGGTGAAATCCCCTTCAAAGCCGATGTTGGAAGAAGGGCTTTCCATGAGCGGTATGGCCATGCTGGAGATGCTGATGCGCAGGGGTTGTCCGGTTGCCTGAAGCCGGTAACCACAACCGGAAGCCACGATTAAGCAGAACATTACCACTAAAATTCGAAAACCGTTACGCTCATCCATTTATTGTTAAACCACCACATTCACCAGTTTTTTCTGTACCACGATCACGCGCCTGACGGGTTTTCCCTTCACATGGCGCTGAACTTTTTCATCTGCCATGGCAAGGGTCTCAATTTCCTTCTCGCTGCTTGAAGCGGCCACCTCAATCCGGCTTCTCACCTTGCCGTTTACCTGAAGGATGACCAGCTTTTTCTCGGTTTTGAGTGCATCTTCATTATAATCCGACCAGGGAGCATTTAACAGAGAACCCACGTGCCCCATCATTTGCCAGAGTTCATCGGTGATATGGGGGACCACCGGGGAAAGTAAAAGGACGGTAGTCTCAATGGACTTCCGAACAACGGACCAGGCAGTTTCATCCTTTACCCCATCACCATTTAAGAATTGGTTGGTTTCATTGACCAGTTCCATGACCGCCGAAATCGCCGTGTTGAAATGAAAACGGTTTTCAATGTCACTCGTGACTCTCTTGATGGTTTCGTGGGTTTTCCGGTGGACGGATTTTATCGGTTCCGTAAGTTCGGTTTTCCCGTCGTAGACCTTAACCTTTTTCAGCTCCCCAAGGTGATCGACCACAAGCCGCCATACCCGTTGAAGGAACCGATGAGAACCATCAACCCCCTGTTCGCTCCATTCCAGATCCTTGTCGGGCGGAGATGCAAACAGGCAGAACATCCGAACCGTATCCGCCCCGTAACGGTCGATCAACGCTTGAGGATCCACCACATTTTTCTTGGATTTGGACATTTTCACGATATTCCCGTCGGTCACTTGCGCCCCGCACCGGGTGCATCGGCCTTCCGCCACTTCTTTTGGATAGAGGAAACCATGTTCAGGACAAGTCTGAGTCGCTTTGCAGACCATACCCTGAGTGAGGAGATTGGTAAACGGTTCCTTTATCTTGATATGCCCAAGATCCTTGAGGACCCGAGTATAAAAACGGGAATAAAGCAGATGTAAAATGGCATGCTCAATGCCGCCGATGTACTGGTCCACCGGCAACCAGTAATCCACCCGTTCCGCATCCAGAGGACCATCCTGGTAATCCGGACACGCGTAGCGGTCAAAATACCAGGACGACTCCACAAATGTGTCCATGGTGTCCGTTTCACGCCGGGCCGGAGCGTTGCATTTGGGGCAGGTGGTTTCGGTAAAGGACGGTTCAAACGGCAAAGGAGATCCCCCATTGGGCCGCATGTCCAGATCCAGCGGCAGTACCACGGGCAGATCGCTTTTGTTAACCGGAACAATGCCGCATTTTTCACAATGGATCATGGGAATGGGCGTTCCCCAGTAACGCTGCCGCGAAATACCCCAGTCCCTAACGCGATAATTGACGGTTTTATGACAAATATTCTGCCCCTCAAGATAATCAGCAA
>JAGHDR010000257.1 GCA_021159825.1 Deltaproteobacteria bacterium
GCCTGCGGTCAGCTTAGGGGTGATGGAAAGCGGTCTCGCCGCCGAAAACTTTTTCAGCGCACAATTGATATAACTTGTTTAACTTAAAATGTTTTTAACACCTATTCAACTGAACCAGTTCTGGCTGCCCAAACTCATGTATTAATATTAACCTCAAAATTCCGAAATAAAACCTCTGACCCGTTTTTCCACCCGATCCCGGACATTTCGCATAAAATCAATGGACTCTTTCGAGGGATCCGGCAAATCCCAGTCTTCCGTGACGGCACCGGGAAAACTGGGGCACACAACTTCACAACCCATGGACACCACGGCGTCCGGATGCCACTCGTCAGGCAGATCTGTAATGATGGACGGATTCAAATAGGCCATATCAATCCCCTTTTCCGCCATCACCTTCTCCATCATGGGGTTCACTGTCTCGGCCGGATCATTTCCGGCACTTTCGACTTCAAACCGGTCGCCGGCCATTTGCCGGGCGAAGGCCGCGGCCATCCGGCTTCGACAGGCATTTTCACGGCAAACAAAAAGAACCTTTTTCCGTTTCAAAAAAGGCGCTATCAATTCTCCGGCCTTCTCCCCGGCCTCTGCCAGAGCTGTGGGATGTTTTTCAATATCTCCCGCTTTTTCCAGGCGCCTGTACCCCAGGGTTCCCTCAAAACCGGCGCCTACGGCATCGAAGAAATATTTGGCCGTCAGGTTTGTACCGTCAAACAGATTCTTCCCTTTTGTGGCACCCACAGCCAATAAAAAACCTTTTCGCCATTTTCGCATCGGATCTTCCAGGTCCAGTACATATTTCCTGGACCAAAGTGCCTGGGATCGATCAATAAACGCTTTCAACTGCGCAGTCGGCCCATAAAAATAGATAGGCGTGGCCAATACCACCAGGTCTGCCTTTCGCAAGAGGGGATAAGCGGCCTGCATATCATCATCCTGAGGACAGTACCCTTTCCTCTCACAGACGCCACACCCCCGGCATGGCATTACTTTCATTTGGGTCGCATCCAGAGTGCTTACACGCCCCCCAAGTCTTTCCACCTCATCTAGAAACGCAGATAAAAGGATACTGGTATTTCCCTTTGCACGCGGACTACCCTGTAAACCGAGGACAAACATAAAAAGCTTCCTTTCGCTGAAATGTTTTTGAATCAGGTTATGCCGTCAAAACGAAGGGGGTCTGCTTTCGGGAACGTACTCATGGGGAATTTTCCCCTCGTTCCATTCCGTTGACACATACAGATTACAATAACAGCTTCCGTATTTTGAAACATCCGCCTCCCTGTATTTGCAGGGGCACATGATATCCTTGTCCTTTTCCCGATCTCCAGCAGCCAGCCTGCACGGGCAACACATGTAGACATAACGGCTTTTGTTGTCCATAAGCCCTTGAATCAGATCAAAAACCATTCCTTTATCATTGCTGAAGTAAAACCCTTTCGGTTCCTGCGTTTTTTTTAACAGCGCATAAAGCGTCTCCACCTCACTCATAACCCCAACGCCTCCCTAATTTCATCCTCTTTATACCCGACAATGACCGTGTCTCCGATAATGATCGTGGGGAATGAACAGTTCGGATTCCATTTTTTGACATCTTCCAGGATTGCGGCCCTTTCATCACCATGAAACAAATCCACATCGGTAAAATCATATTTTACCTTGCATTCATTCAAAAACGTTTTGGTTGATTTACAGTGACCGCAAGTACTGAGCGTATAGAGTTTTACTGAATCAGCCATTGAGACCCTCTCCTTTTTTCCGTTTCCATGCCAGATATTCTCCGTGGGTAAATGCTGTCCCCAACCCGGAAAATGACACCTTATGCTCGTCTTTCCTGCAGATACGACACCTGGTTTCACCGCACAGCCAGCATTGAAGACAGTCAGAGCAACGCTTTTTTTTGCTAGGAACTATGGGTAAATTCAAAAAATCCGTCATCTCTCAAAAGAACGGCTTCTAATCTCCCTGCTCCGCCATATAATCATCATACAGGGTTTCAAGGGCCAGTTTATGTTTGGCTTCTTCCTGACATAACATCTTGAAAACATTTTTCAATTCTTCTTTATCCGCCTTTTCTAACAGTTCATTATAAAGTTTCAAGGCCTTTTCTTCCCGCTTCATGGACAATCTGAGCAGATCCGCATAATCCATATCTTTGGGATCATCCATATCCACCAGATAGTTACTCCTCTTGATATCGGGGATCCATTCAAATTTATAATCCGCCAATTTTTTCTCGGCTTTCCCTAAATCTTCAAGCATATCATAGTGCTTTTGCTCTTCCGTGGCAAAACCCTCCAAGGTTTCTCTGGCACCTGAAAAAGCGATATTTTTCGACAGACCTGAATAAAAATCAACGGCTTCTTTCTCTTTGTCCATGGCAAAGTGAACAATTTCCTCAAATGATGTAAAAGACATAGACTTCTCCAATTTTCAAAAAAGGGTTTAGTTCAAAAGCGAATGCAAATGCGATTCGATCTCCCCTTTAGGGAGCGCGCCCACCAGGTTATCGACAAGTTCTCCATTCTTGAACAGAAGCATCGTCGGAATGCTTCTGTTCGTCTTTTTTTTCGAACCGGCTATTCCGGCTCGAACTGATTTTTCTCAGCACCGCAAACCGGACAGGTCCAGTCATCGGAAAGATCAGCAAATGCGGTTCCCGCGTCCACACCGTTATCCGGATCCCCTTCTTCAGGATCGTAAACATACCCACATACCGAACAAACATATTTTTCCATATAATTCATCTCCCAATCTATTCCATTAGAGTTCCTTGGCAATATCCTTGCCATAGCCCTGTGCCATTTCGATCCCACCTCCCAGTAAAGCGGATTTGAGCATTAACGGACCACTGACCATACCCATTTTGAGGACATTTTTCATGGTATCAAAGATCCTTCCCGGCGCCTCCCCGCTCCACCCGAACGCGCCGAAAGATCCCCCGACCTTGCCTTCAAGACCCGTTTTTTCCGCCAGAAAGAGCATGGTTTTCATACCCTGCATCATTTCACCATGATAGGTAGCGGATCCGAAAACATAAGCGTCGAAATCTTCCAGATCCTCAACTTTTTTCACCTTCGTGATATTAACGACCGATGCTTCAGAACCTTGAATACGAATCCCTTCAGCAATCAAATCCGCGATTCTTCTTGTTTCATCGGACCGACCGGCATACACAATAAGTGCTTTTCCCATCAAAAACCTCCCCGCTTATTCTTCCTCAACAACAACTTCACCTTTATGTTTGGTTCCACATAGAGGGCATAAGATCTCACTCTCTTTCTCGTCCCCGATAAACTTTTCCCGCAATTTCTCAGGACCCAGAAAACTCACGTCACCACAAGCACACTGAGGACATTCGGCTCTCACCTGGTATTTTCTCTTGGACATACCATCCTCCTTTGTTTTTCGTCTAAAGCCTTGGGTCCTGACCGGTATTTCCGCAGTCGGGAATGTAGCATGTGGTATCAACAAATTCACATTTTTTATCACAAGACGGACATTTTTCCGGCGGCACATCCGCCTTTACATTGTAACTGCATTCCTTGCATTTCCAGTCTCCCATTGTAACACCCCCTTTCACTGATTCTCAAACTCACCCATCATTCCTTAAACACCTATTTCTTCATACAAAAAAAGCTAAAATTTATTATTGAAAAGCATGTTTCGTGCCAAAACAAAATAAATGGTTCAAGAAAGACCAAAAGATGTTGATCATCAGATGGTTAAGACCCACGCCAAGAAAAGATTTCAGAAGGAATGAAGCCGCCGAACTAAACACTATGACACAAGACCGTCTCACAGAAAAAGGACCATCATAACAGGTTGATATCATAATTGCCGAGCGGTAAAGCTGTCTCATATTATCATTTGGAGCGAAACTGTCTCATGAGACAGCTTCAATTGCCAAGACCCTAAGGTTTCGTTTTTGCACAAATTAAGTGAGACGACCATTGTCAATTTTGCCCCCCATGTGCTACAGTATAGAACAATTGAATCTACAGGGCAACCCGTTTAACCAAAGCTGCCGTTACGCTGCAAGACCTCCTCAAGGAGACTCAAGCAACATGAAATTCGCCACTTTCAACACCAACTCCATACGCGCCAGGCTATCGATTCTACTGGATTGGCTGAAGCGAGAGCGCCCGGACATTTTATGCCTTCAGGAAACCAAAGTACAGGATCAGGACTTTCCATTGGAACCCTTTGGACAGTGCGGATACCATGCAGCCTTTAGAGGCCAAAAATCCTACAATGGCGTCGCCATTCTCAGCAAATCACCGCTACAAAACCCGCGCCTTGACCTTTTTGAAGAAGGTGATGAACAGGCGCGATTCATCAGCGGCACCATAGACGGCATCTCAATCATCAACGTCTATGTTCCCCAGGGCTTTCAGGTGGATTCGGACAAATTCCAGTATAAACTGAC
The DNA here is from genome assembly GCA_021159825.1 of Deltaproteobacteria bacterium. Lineage (GTDB taxonomy): Bacteria > Desulfobacterota > DSM-4660 > Desulfatiglandales > Desulfatiglandaceae > NaphS2. Next base: position 4,430 of record JAGHDR010000257.1, read on the forward strand.
GTGGCTTCAAACACTCTATGATCACATCTCCAACCGTTACAATGCCGGTGCCCCTCTGCTGGTGGCTGGAGATTTCAACGTAGCCCTGGAAGACCGGGACGTCTATGATCCTGATGGGTTCAGGGGAGGTGTGGGGTTTCACCCTGAGGAGCAGGCGTTAATGGAAAAGTTCTTCCAATGGGGACTGGTGGATATCTTTCGAAAACATACACCAGACGCCAATCATTACACCTTCTGGGATTACAGAATCCCCAATGGCTTGAAACGAAACATGGGCTGGCGTATCGATTATATCATGGGAACCGCCCCCCTCGCCGAAAAATCAAGCTCCATCTGGATCGACGTCCACGCTCGCGCGCTGAAAAAACCATCGGATCACACCTTTGTTGTCATGACCCTGGCGCTTTAGGAGCTTGGCAAAAAATAATCAGGAACGTGGACAAAATAACTTCCGTTAGGATACCGCGTGCGGAATAACTTAGCTTTTTACGAAACCATCAAACGTGAGGACTCCTGTTTTGCGTTATGAAGGCCCGATATACCGGCCACCGAGCGAGGCAGACAGTCTGCTGATTCAGGCAACTGTCGGATGCCCGCACAACAAATGCTCATTCTGTATGGTCTATAAGAAGGGGCCTGCTTACAGGGTGAGGCCCATCAAAGAGATTTGCGAGGATATTACTGAGGCACATAATATATATGGCGACAGGATACAAACCCTGTTTTTTCCGGCAGGCAACACTATCGCGATGCCTGAAAAAGATCTATCTTATATCTGTCTTTTTGCCACAGAGAAGTTTCCATTGCTTAAAAGGATCACTGTCTATGGGTCTTCGCAATACATTGCCAGGAAAGGACCGCAGGAATTGAGATCGCTCAGGATGGGAGGCCTGAGTAGAATTCATGTGGGTCTTGAAAGCGGAGATGACGAGATATTGAGAAAGGTGAAAAAGGGAACAACCGCCTCAGAACATGTGGAGGCAGGTCGGTTCGTGAAGGAAGCAGGAATAGAGCTCAGCGAATATGTGGTTCTTGGTCTGGGAGGGTTGGAGCGAACAAAGGAGCACATCACGGCCACCGCTGAAGTTCTTAACGCCATCGAGCCTGATTTTGTGAGACTCCGAACCCTGGTCCCGAAGGTCAATACGCTCCTGTTGCACCAGATGGGTAAGGGGCTGTTTCAACCGCTTTCTCCTCACCAGGTACTGATGGAAACCAAAGAACTCCTGAAGAACCTCGAATGTCGCACCCACTTAACCAGTGACCATTATACCAACTATATCAATCTTACCGGCCATCTTCCGGAAGACAAGGAAAAACTGTTAAGAAAGATAGAGCAGGCCTTGACGAAAGACGAAACCCGGTTCAGACCCTTTTTTATTGGCACACAATGAACCCAAATACTATCCCCAAAGCATTTTTCGTGTCTTGATCAGACATCCGTTTCCTGATGGCTTTGAATGTGGCGGGGGAGCGTGGGTATAGGCATGGTATTTGGAATACTGCCCGGCATGATCCTGATCAAAATGCGAAAGACTTTCAAGCCCAACGTGGAACACTGAACCTCAACATTCCAACACAAACAGAAAAAAGCGCCGGTTTGGCGGGTCGGTCGTATTACAGGTTTGGTTTCTCTGCTTCGATGGGCGCAAATTCCCTTAAAAC
>JAGHDR010000310.1 GCA_021159825.1 Deltaproteobacteria bacterium
CCGGTTCCGGTCTTGGATTGGCGATTGTTAAAGAAATATTAAAAAGGCATCAAGGCCGTATCCAGCTGGATACTACGGCGGAAAAAGGGACGAAATTTTGCGTCTCAATTTCTAAGGACCTGGAGCCAAACCGTTAGATTGACGATTTCCTTACACGAGACTGCATGTTATGGGGCATGGGGATATCCTTTGGAAAATGAAAATCGATTTACTATCTTGATAGCGGATCGGAATCCTAATGTGAGAGAGTTCCTGAAGCGAGAGATGATGGCAAAAGGCTACAGGGTCCGGCTGGCAAAGGACAGCCGGGAAGTTTTGAAATGGGTCTTCAGCCGAGCGCCCCTTGACCTTCTCATATTGGACCCGGATCTGCCGGGTACGGAAGAAACGGAGCTGTTCAAGCAAATCAGTGACCGGATTCCCCAGCTACCGGTGGTGATTCATTCTTTTCAGGGGGATTATGCCCACTATCCGGAAACCTTAAGCACTGCGGTCTTTGTGGAAAAACAGGGAAACAGTATCGAGTATCTTAAAAAAGTGGTATCAGAAATGCTGAGTCATGTGTAAATCTTGACCGTTCTCCCGGGTCCATACCCGGACCCGTCTGTATAAAAATATCTTGACAATCTATCTGAAACAGGCTCTTTTTAACCCCTATTAGACAACTGAACCTTCGAACGGTTACAATAAATGTGATTAGGCTGCGCACACGCATATATCTGCTTTTGACCTCTCTGGTGCTGGTTACCATAATGGGTGGCCTTGTAATGGTATGGTACACCTACCGAATGGAGGGGCTTCTAACCGACATTATCTCTAAGAATATAGCGACCTTTTATGCCGCGGAAGGCTTGGAGATTGCGCTTGTGAATCAGAAGGGGTTTGTTTCGTACTATTTTTTGGATGGTGATCCGGATTGGCTCAGGCAATTGGGGGAATACCGTCAGGTTTTTAAGGAGCGACTCAAAGAAGCAAAGACCCTGTTTCAGAATGAACCTCAAATGGAGGCCATTGCGAGGATCGAAGCGGAATATGAGCATTATGTTCTCTTGAAGGACCAGGTTATTTTGCATTATAAAAAGGGGGATCGTGAAACAGGCGCCAGGCTTCATAAAAAGATGCGAAACCGCTTTTTCAGAATCCTTGAACTCTGCGAAGAATATAAGGGGCTTCACAGGGAGGCGATTGAACAGGCCAGGGACAAAAGCTTCCAGCAGGCCCGAAACCTCAGGCTTGTTGCCGGAGCAGCCATATTAGCCGTCCTGATTTTAGGCGTGCTGCTGGCCTTTGTTTTGACGAAACAGATCCTGATTCCCATCCGCAGGTTGGTTTTGGAGGCGGACAGGCATGTTCAGCCGACCGGCGCTGGCGATGAAGTCAATATTTTGAGCCAAAGGGTGCATGGTTTGATCAAAGACGCAGACCATACGCAGGCGGCACTTCAAAAAAGCCGGGAGACCCTCCTGCAGGCGGAAAAGATGGCATCGGTAGGGAAACTGTCAGCAGGAATGGCCCACAGTGTTCGCAACCCCCTTACTTCCGTGAAAATGCGTCTCTTTTCTCTTAACAGAGCGCTTGAACTCTCCCCCACCCAAAGAGATGATTTCAAGGTGATTTCCCAAGAAATCCGCCACATCGATACGATTGTGCAGAACTTCCTTGAGTTTTCCCGCCCACCCAAGCTCAAAACACAAAAAATCAGCCCGTCAGAGGTTGTAGACCTGGTCCTCCAACTGCTTCGACACCGCCTTGAATCCTACAACGTGGCTGCAACCGTCAGTCGTCAGGCGACCCTCCCTGAAGTCCAGGTGGATCCGGAACAGTTGAAAGAGGTGCTGATCAATCTTTTAGAAAATGCCTGCGAGGCAATGGAAGGGGGCGGCGCCATTGTTATCCATGAGGAAGAAGGCTTTAGAGACCCTTATGGGCCTGCGGTTGTCATCCGGGTAACCGACACCGGACCGGGGATTCAAACGTCAATTCAGGAAAAGGTCTTTCAACCCTTTTTCACCACTCGAGAGGAAGGAACGGGCCTGGGCCTGAGCATCGCCTGCAGGATCATGGAAGGCCATGGGGGGAGCCTGGAGCTGATATCCGAAAGGGGGGAGGGAACTACCTTTATCATCACCCTGCCCATAAAGGAGTCTTAACCTTGAGCACTATCCTGATTATTGATGACGACGACCCGTTGCGGGTCAGCTTTCAGAAACTTCTGAAAGAAGAGGGCTATTTCGTCGACAGCGCCCCATCCGGTGAAGTCGGTCTCAATTTGATGAAATCGAAAATCCCGGATCTGGTTATTCTGGATATGCGATTACCCGGAATGAACGGCCTCGAAACTTTTAGACGCATCCATGCCATCGAGCCCAAACTCCCTGTTATCATTATGACGGCTTTCGGGACCACCGAAACCGCCATCGAAGCCACAAAGATGGGGGCTTTTGATTACATTCTCAAACCTTTTGATATCCCTGAAATGTTAGGCATCATAAGACAGGCTCTGGAAGCGGGCCGATTTATGCGGTCGCCGGTAGATATGAACGCCGCGCCCGACAACGCCTCACGGGAAGCCATCATCGGCCGCAGCAAGCTCATGCAGGATGTTTACAAGGCCATCGGACGGGTATCCCCCACCGATGCAACGGTGCTGATAC
>JAGHDR010000405.1 GCA_021159825.1 Deltaproteobacteria bacterium
GTGGTCACATGATCCGTGGAACCGAACACGGCCACGGTGGGAAGACCTAAGGCCGAAGCCGTATGCATCAGTCCCGAGTCATTGGTCACAAAAAAGCGGCACAGACTCATGGCGCCCATGGCCACCCTTAATGATGTTTTTCCGCAAAGATTCAAGGCCTCGTGTTTCATGGCCTCACAGACGCGATCTCCAATAGCCCTCTCCCCGCTGCTGCCGAACACAACGATTTTAGCGCCCCATCTTTCAACCACCCGATCGGCAATCTCTGCAAATCGGTCGGGAGGCCATCGTTTTGCGCTTCCAAACACAGCCCCGGGACTCAAACCCACAATGAAATCACGTGAATCAATACCGTTGACCTTTAAGATCCCTGCCGCCTGTTCCCGATCCTCACTATCGATATGAAGCACCGGATCCCTGTCCTCAGCGGGCCACCCCACAGCACGCAGAATCGCACAATAGTACCCAACCTGGTGAATTCCCAGCACCTTTTCGGTTCGAGACACACCATGGGTGAGCATAAACCCTCTTCCATCGGTTTTGTAGCCGACACGCAATTTGACCCGGCCCAGAAAAGCCAGTAGGGCCGCTTCAAATGCATTTTGAAAAAGAATGGCCAAATCGAACCGCTCTTTTCGAATAAGCCGACTTACCCTCAACATTTTAACAAACCCGGCCCTGGCACCATGGCCCTTGTCAAAAACCAGGACCCCGTCCACAGCGGGATGGGTTTCAAAAAGAGGCGCGACCCAGGGTTTTGCCAGAACCGTGATGTGGCTGGAAGGAAAATTCTCCCTCACCGCATCGAGGGCCGGGAGGGTCATGATCGCATCCCCGACCCAGTTGGTGGCACGGATGAGGATTCGCTGCACCCGGCTTTTTTCTATTCCTCTGCCACAGGAAACCTTCAATGCCCATCCTCGGTAAATTTCTTTGTTTTTCTAAACGCTATCATTTTTGCGGAAACGGACAAAAGGGCCTTGTTTTCCAACGTTTGTGAAACCAGAACCACTGTTCCGGATACCAATAAATATATTTATTAATGATACGGTTGAAAAGCGCCGTATTCTCTTCCGTATCGGAGAGTTTGTTTCCTGAACGAATCAGATCCACCTCTTCTTCAAACACCACACGATACCTGCCATCGGGCTGCCGTACGCTAAACGTGGGAATCACGGGTGTGCCTGTTTTCATGGCAATCAACGCCAGACCCTTATTGGTACAGGCCGGTTGACCCAGGAATGGAACGAATACCCCCTCGTACCAGTCCACATTTTGATCCAGCAGGATACCCATGGTCTTGTTTTTTCGGGTGCCCATCAACAGTTTTTTCATGGCCTTTTTCTTGGGAATAATTTCGGTGCCGAATCGGGTCCGCAGGCATATCAACAGTTCTTCAACCGGTACAAAATCCGCAGGTCGCGCCACCACCGCGATCCCGCTGGTTTGAAACCGCAAGGTAACAGCCGCACTCATGAGTTCCCAGTTTCCGAAATGACCCGTGAGAATAAAGCATCCTTTTCCCCTGGCCAAAGCCTCAACCAGTGCTTCTTCGTTTTCGAAATAAACATATCGATGCAGATTATTTAAATTCAACTTAAAAATATGCGGAACTTCAAACAGCATTTGTGCGAAATGAAGCACCACCCGGCGATTCAATCTTCTCAGCTCTTTTTCCGACATTCGATTGCCAAAAACCATTCGCAGGCCGTTTAAAGACGACTTCAGCGGCCCCACTGCGGAAATCCCCAGAAAACGTCCCAGTACGCGGCCCAGGAATTGTCCTGCGCGGATGGGGATGAGCGCCAAGAGCCGCACCAAACCATTGAGGATCAGGGATACAGCGGCTAAAAACATTTCATTTTTTTCCAAACGCATTCTCGATCATCCTGAAAACCCCTTCCTGTCCCGGCAGAAAGGAAAATTGAATACACAAATAGGCTATTTCCGAACATTCCGGCCAGATAGAGGCAATTCTCATCCAGTCCTTTTCAGTGGTCAGAATGTATTGGGCGTCTGTTTGCGATTTCAACCGAACAAGGCAGGCAATATCCTCTTTTTTATAGGAATAATGGTCTTTAAACCCACAAAAATCAACCACCTCAGCCCCCATTTCCATCAAAGTCTCTCGAAACATCCCAGGATTGCCGATTCCAGCAAAAGCCACCACCCGTTTTTCATTTAACATTTTTGGGGGAAAAACCTGATCCAAACGAGGAAAGATCACCTTGTCCGGCACATGATCCGCACAAAAGACAGGGATGTGGGGATAGTTTTCTTTCAAGAAAGCCAATGACCGCCCGTCGCTATCATTCTTAACCCGCGTCAGGATAAAGGCATCCGCCCGTGCCAATTGGTCCAGAGGCTCTCTCAACGGTCCCCAGGGCAGGAGATGTCCATTCCCGAAGGGGTGCGCTGCGTCCATCAGCATCAGGTTCAAATCCCGCTCCAACTGCATATGCTGAAACCCATCATCAATGATAAAAAAATCAGACCCAAACCTTTTATGAGCATACATTCCCGCCAGATAACGCTCTCTGGACAATACCACGGGACTTCCGGGGACATTACGAGCCAACAGTACCGGCTCATCTCCAGCCAAACGGGAATCCGCCAGGATCCGCTGTCCGTCGGATACCTCCAGCACACGACTTTTGTATTGCCCTCCATATCCCCTTGAAATGATGCATGCCCGGATTCTTTCAGACAACGCCCATTTCGCCAGCGCAGCAACCGCCGGCGTTTTGCCCGTACCGCCGGCGGTAAGATTCCCCACACTCACCACAAACCCCGGCAAGCTTTTTTTCTTTAAGATCCCCAGACCATATGCAGCATACCGAAGCCCTTGTACAAAACCATATAACAACGAAAAAAACGCCAACACAGGCGTATAAAACTTGAGGGACCTCTCCCGGTGAATGGATGACCAGTCTGTTCTGTGCAAAAATCTTCTCATCGGTCGACTCGACTCACACCCAAGACATGTCCTGAGCAATATAACCCATAACCCGCTTAAGGGCCCCACGGTTTTCAACCACAAATGACTTTGCTCTGTCCCCCATTCGTTTTCGCAATGCCGAATCCGACAGAAGACGTTCCATGGCATCATGAAGTTCGGTCTCATCCTGAACCCGGAAGCCACCACCGGCCTTCAGAATCGATTCCGACATAAATTCAAAATTGTGGGTATGGGGTCCGAAAAGCACCGGAATGCTGAAATCGGCAGGCTCCAGCAGGTTATGCCCGCCGATGGGAACAAGACTTCCACCCACAAACGCCGTACTGCCCACGCCGTAGACATGTCCTAATTCACCCACCGTATCCAGGACCAGAACATCAAAGGGATGGTTTTTTTTCGAAACCGTTGTTCTCAAAGCCACCGCCATGCCTTGCTTACGAATCATGCTCGAAATCTCGCGGGATCTGCCCACATCTCGCGGTGCGATAATCAAGCGCAACCAGGGGAATTTCCGTTTCAAATCCTGAAACACCCGCAACAACACAGCCTCTTCACCTTCGTGCGTGCTACCGGCCACCCAGAGCCGCATCTCCGGTTTTAACCCGAGCGTTTCCAGCCATTGCACTTTTTCATGAGCGTCCATGGCGACCATTTCACGATCAAATTTGATGTTGCCCGTGGTGATTACTTTTTCTCGGTCCACTCCCAAC